>NZ_CAWUDP010000133.1:0-23257 GCF_963920835.1 Scytonema sp. PCC 10023 | reverse complement strand
TTGGGCTTTGATTTAGTTGCTCAATCTGCTGCTACCGAATGTGTTTCTTAGGAGTATTGCGTGTTTGAGGATACTTTGGCAATCACTAGCCAACTCTCCTCTAAAAGATTAGCCTTTCCAGGCACTAAGATGCGTTTCTCCTGGTATGAAGTAGGGGTGAAAAAAGACTGGTTTGGTGGTCGTATTTCCTCAACTATCACACTTTATGAAATCACCAAAACAAATGTCTTAACTACCGATCCTCAACACCAAACAGTTTCTATTCAAAGAGGGGAGCAACGCAGTCGCGGTGTAGAGTTGGATGTCATCGGTGAAATTTTACCAGGATGGAATGTGATTGCATCGTACGCTTATACTGACGCCATAATCAGCAGCGATCGCAATTTTGCTGAAGGGAATCGCCTTGCAAGTGTACGGTACACCAACTAAAGCTGTTGTACGGTACAACAGCTTTAGTTTGTGGACAACCTACCGAATCCTTAAAGGAGATTTGCAGGGGCTGAGTTTTGGTGCTGGGGTTCCACTTTATTAGGCAAGCTTGACGGCACAAAAACAATCACCTAATCAACGGAAACTATCACATCTGAAGCTTTGATGATAGCGTAAGCTTGTTTTCCTTCTTGGAGTCCTAGCGTTTCTGCTGAAGTTTTTGTGATGACTGCAGTGACCTCTACTCCTGGGGCAATTTCTATGCTGACTTCGTCGTTAACAGCTCCGGTGATAATTTTTTTGACAGTGCCTTTGAAAGCATTACGAGCACTAATTTCCATATTCTGACACTCCCTGGTTGTTTTTTGATTTACTAATACTATCAACAACCTTTTGTGTGTCTATCACCTTTAGGTAGGATGCTTTTGTGATACTGAGGTGAAAAAATCTTGATTAACCCCCTCATTAGTGTAAACCGAATCTTTTTTCGTGATATCTGCAAGAAAATTCTTTTTGGTTTTATGTCAAAATGAATATTGTTTAGAATTTTACCAGGTAAATAAGCTATTCACCAGTATTATTGGTAAATGAGTAGAATAAAAACTATAAGGTAAGCAGTACAGTAATGGCTAAGTTGAGTCCTAAATGAGTCACTTTTCAGTCGGTCGGTCAAATACATATTTTCAGAAGACCTAGCAGCGTTTCTGGGCTAATTTGAAGGAGTTTATCAGGGTTAGTTTAGGGACGTTGATTCTAGTAAGTAGGATATGTCATTCTTTAATGACTTAATCACAAACTTCATCAGCAACTGACCAACAACAATCGAACATATTTCTCACGCTATTTTACAGGAACTTCAAGAATTATGACAACTTCAAATAGAGAGTCTGAAATCAACAAAAAAGAAGAAGAGTGGCGTGAAGAGTTGACGCCGGAACAGTTTTGTGTGCTGCGTCAACATGCGACAGAACGTCCTCACACTAGCCCACTGAATAAGCAGTATGCTAAAGGCACGTATGTGTGTGCTGGGTGCGGACAGCCATTGTTTACATCTGGAACAAAATTTGACAGTGGGACTGGCTGGCCTAGTTTCTTTCACCCAATTGAAGGTGCAATTGGCACAACCGTAGACAAGTCATTATTTATGACCAGAGTGGAAGTGCATTGCAGTCGCTGCAAAGGGCATCTAGGTCATGTGTTTGACGACGGTCCTGCACCCACTGGCAAACGCTACTGCATCAACGGTGTCTCTCTTAAGTTTATTCCAGACTGATATCGAGCGATCACCGTATCCCTTACGGGACGCTTTGCGCTTAGGTGGGCACTTCGTGCCATCGCACGGAATTTGAACAGTTGCTCAAGGACGGCAAAAGGCAACGGTTTTCTTTCGGTAAGGCTATGCTGCACAATATGTAGCGGGTCAGACGTGGGGCAACTAAGCCGGATTAAGCTAAAGTCATAGATGCGGCAGTATCGGAACTTAATCCGTATTGCCGCATTAATTTTGTCATTTCAATCAAACGTCATCTATCTAAAAGTAGATTCAAATGTTAAGACTTTATGTAAACATAAAAATATTTGGGTAAAAATACTCAATTTTTGTCCCCCTACTTTATGCATAAGGATTTGCATCTATGCAGTCTTCTGAACGTCGTCGAATATTGGTTGTGGATGATTTTGCCCTCAATGTATCTTTGCTTCAAACTGCTCTAGAAGCAGAGGGCTTTGACGTTGATACCGCAACCAATGGCAATTTAGCTTTGGCTAAGATAGAGGCTTCACCACCTGATTTAGTGTTACTAGATGTCATGATGCCTGGGATGAACGGTTATGAGTTAACTCGGTGTATCCGCCAGAATGATAAGTTACCCTTTATTCCCATTTTGCTCGTTACTGGTTGTGAAGAGGCTAGTGTCAGCAAAGAACTAGATATAGGATCTAATGATTTTATCCGCAAGCCGATCAATCTTGATAGATTACTGGCAAGAATTAACGCTTGTTGGAGCTAAAAAACAAGGAACCAGCGCAGTGTGTTGCCTGTGCTTTTTTCTTTATGATAATTTTAATAACAAAATCTTTTTTTTTTGACAAAAGTTCTAAATAAATTGTTAATGTAGCAATCCGATTTGATTTGTGATAATTAGCGCCAGATTCCCGACTTCTTAAAGAAGTCGAGAATCTTATTGTTCATGTTTAAAGTAGCGTGCCCGTAGGGCTTATAATTTAGGATTGCTATAGTTTCATTTACGTGGCCGACGATGCAGCCATTTAAATGGGTAGATAGAGCGAACACCTTCAAACCGAGTAACATCAAAGGGCAATAGAACCGTAAAAGTACTACCTTTACCTAATTCACTTTGCACATTTAAGCTACCGTGGTGTGCTTGAACAATTGCCAAAGAAATTGCCAACCCTAGTCCAGAACCGCCAGTGCTACGAGAGCGAGCCTCCTAAGGGAGGAGCTTCGCTAACGCTATTCACTCTATAAAAACGGTCAAAAATCCGAGTCAGCTCCTTTTGTGGAATGCCAATACCTGTATCTTGAACCTCAATCACAGCATAATGGTCAGTGCGGTCTAAGATAACTGCCACTTTCCCAAATTGTGGCGTGTATTGAATCGCATTGATAATTAAGTTAGAAACCAGACGATAAAGCTGCTCAGAATTACCGACAATATTCAGAGGTTGATGGACTCGTATTGAAGATGTTAGCGTCACATGAGAGGCGATCGCCATTGCTGCAAATTCTTCTACTAAATCGCTGATAATATCATTCAAGCAACATTCGCGTCGCATTGGCACTCTTTGTCTGTCTAGGCGAGCTAAGAGCAACAAATCAGCAACCAAAGTCGTGAGTCGCTGATTTTGACGCTGTATAGTTTGCAGAATGTCCCGCGCTTCTGTTTCATCCAGTTGCGGTATCATCAGTGCTGATTCCACCGTTGCTTGTGATGCAGCTAAAGGTGTCCGTAACTCGTGTGCCACATCCGCTGTAAATTGTTGAATTTGTCTGTAGGATTGGTAAATCGGTTGCATTGCTAATCCTGCTAACCACCAACTAGCAACACCTACCAAACCCATTGCTATTGGTAATCCCAAGGCTAAAATCAATTTCACAGCATTCAGATAAGCATTGAAGTCTTCGAGGCTTCGCCCTACCTGGATGTACCCCCAATCGCGATTGTCTTGGGTGTGTAGCATAAAGGAAATTTGGTGATAAAGCTTACCTTTGTTGTCTTTGAGGGTTTGCCAAAGTTTCTTGCTCAAAACTGGGGAAAGCCCTTCTGGATAGGAACCTGCTATGGCAATCAAGCGTCCTGTATTATCGAAAAAGCGTACATAATAACAATACCTCTGCCAATTTACGAGGGTTCAACGCCTGTAGAAACGGTATGAATACGTCCTAAAGAAGTAAGCTTGGCAAAAATCTGGGTTAATAAAATAGGCTCAGGCATTTCCGGAAGCATTTTTAAGATTTCATGGACATATCGAAAACCACTCTGGGTAAGCCTTAAGGTCAATAATGCCGGAGCCGGGATTAAGGAGACGAAAATCTAAGAGTTGATGATGGGACAAATTGACCATAAAGAATGCTAGATTAACAGCATTAGTTACAGCAGTTTGGCTTAAGTTCATGAAATCTTCCAGTCCCCAAAACTGCTTGGCATCTCGAAAATTGAATTCGATTTGAAACCGCAGTTTGTAATAGTCGATTATTTTCTCAAATGACAACTCTAGGTCACTAGAAAATAGAATTACATGGCTACGAGCATTAGTTTTAAGATTGGTTTTGACTAAAATAACTACATTCAGTGTTTGAGCAAATTCCTTGTGGAGTAAAGTAGCTTGGTAAATGTCAGTTTGGAGTTCATCCTCAATAGTACTTTTACATAAGTACTTCGCAGGTATGTTATGGTAGTCAATTTTATCTCCATATTTACGACGAGAGCGACAATTGGGGTCAGGGTTTTGATAAGGTATATATAATGCCGAATCGTAGCGGAGCTTGGAAATTATGTGCAAGTTTACTTGGCGAGCCATCTGCAAGGCATTATTGTTTCCAAAATGACCATCTAATACTAAGTAGGTAAGGGGAATAAAATCACCTAATAACTTGCAGTAATTCTGCCATACCAAAAGGCTTTACTAAGTAGTCATCTGCACCTGCATCTAAACCAGCAACTTTATCTTCCATGCTGTCTTTTGCTGTCAGCATCAAGACAGGCAAAGGATTTTTTTGGTAGCGTAGCTTTTTGCATAACTCTAATCCTGACATTCCTGGTAGCATCCAATCGAATATAGCTAAAGTGTATTGCGTCCAGCTATTTTCTAAGTATGCCCATGCATCAGTACCATCAATTACCCAGTCAACTAAATACTTCTGCTGGGTAAGAGTTCGCTTAATAGCAGCACCCAAATCTGGTTCATCCTCGACTAGCAGCACTCTCATAGAATCATAAACCGTAACTTGAAATCAAGGTAACAAGCTGTTTTTGTTTGTATAAGCTTATGAAAGCATTCAATCTCTTGCAAAAGTCAAAGAAATGAAAATTAAACCACAGATGGACACAGATGGACACAGATGAATAACTAGTGTTAATCGGTGTGCATCTGTGGTTCATTATTTCTTTGGTGTACCTTACAAGGGTTGCAAACGGCTATAATCGCTGTGCATCTGTTGTTTTAAATTTATATTAATCATACTTTTACAAAAAATCTATTTTATGATTGGAGATAGTTATTGATTAAAATTAAAAAGTCCATTTACCTTTTCACCTTTAACATCGGCAGTCACTTTCACCTGATATTGACCAGTTGCTTTTTCAGATAGTAAACCTGTGTAATGTTTATCTTTTGCATCATAGGTAAAAGGAACGGTCTTTTCTGTCCCATCAGGTAACTGAACTTGAGCCGTCACTTTGGCATCAGGTATTGCTTCATGATTGTCTCCTCTTTGCAAATAGAAATCCATATGAGTTCTATTAGCTTCTTTTTCAGGGACAAACTCTAAATGGTAAGCTCCCGTTTCTACAATTTGACCTCCATGAGATTCACCATGCTGTCCCTCGGTTTTAGCAGCAGGTGACGCTGAAGGAGTTGAGGCTGAGGACTGAGTACTTGAGCTAGAACTCACTGGATTGTTTTCTGTATTAGCTGCTTGATTACCATTACTACAAGCACCTAAGAAAAGCAGCCCGACACTTCCTAGAACAATTAAGTTAGATTTGAATGAATTCATTGATTGACTCCTCATTTTAAATTATTAAAATTTAGAAAAACTATGGAAAATGATGCTAATAAATTACTGTTCCACTACTGCTCTAACTGCCTTACCATTATCTACAACTGCTGTAGCCCGTTTTGGCAGCAATTTTTTTCCAAACTGAGCATACAACGCAGGTAAAACGACCAGCATTAAGGCTGTAGAAGTGAACAAACCACCTAACACTACTATCGAAAGTGGTTGCAGAATTTCCTTTCCAGGACCACTCTCAACAACCAAGGGTGCTAATCCTAAAGCTGAGGTAAAAGCTGTCATCAAAATCGCATTCAGACGTTCCATCGACCCTTTAATTAAGACTTCTTTCAAAGGCATTCCGTCAGCAAATTTGCTGTTGTAATTATCCACCAACAGCAATCCATTACGGGTAGCAACTCCAAATAGGGTGACAAAGCCAACCAAAGAAGCAATAGAAATCACGCCACCAGTCAAAGCCACAGAAAAAACTCCCCCCACCAATGCCAAAGGTAAGTTAATCATAATCATGGCGGTAGAAGGAATGGATTTGACTGAAAGGTACATGATGACAGTGATGACGACAAAGGCAATGACACTGAAAATTAGGATATTGTGAGTTGCTCTTTCTTGCGCCTCAAATTGACCCGCATACTGAATATAGTAACCAGAAGGTGGATGTACCTCTTGATTGACTTTGTCTCGAATTTCATTGACGATAGAGCGTAAATCTCTACCGCTAGCGTTTGCAGAAACAACAATCAAACGAGAAACATTTTCTCTGTTGATAGTGTTAGGACCAGTACCGTTTTCAATTGTGGCAACTTGTGCTAAAGGAATCTTTTGACTGGTAGGAGTATCAACTAATAAATTGCGAATCGCATCCAGGTTTTGACGTGCATCTGATTTTAACCATACAACTAAATCAAAAGTTTGTTGATTCTCCAAAACTTGCGAAACAACTCGTCCATTGAGGGCAGTTTCAATCATTTCAGACAGTTTTCCTACTGTCAAACCGTATCGAGATGCAGCAGGACGGTTAAATTTAATTTGAATCTGTTCAATTGGGACTTGGGGTTCAAGTTGCAAATCTACAATGCCATTAACGGTTTTCATCACCTCATTAACTTGACTCCCGATGGTGCGGAGTTGTTCTAAGTCTGGACCGAAAATTTTGACGGCGATCGCACTCCTAACTCCAGATAATACCTCATCCATCCGGTGAGAAATAAAACCCCCAATATTTGGTGCTACTCCTGGTAATTTGTTAAATTCCTCCCGCAACTTCTCAATAGTTCCCTCCCTATCTTTCAGTCCTTTTTCACTTAACTCGATATCCAAGTGTGCTGAATTCACCCCTGCTGCATCCGCATCACCTGGCGCACGTCCAGAACGTAATTGCACATAGGGAAATCTGGAGTCATTTTTCAGTGCATCTTGAAGTGCAAAACCTGCGCTATTCGTAGCTTCAAGCGACACACCTGGATATAGTGTCAATGTATTTACTAAAGTTTGCTCCTCAAACTCTGGTAAAAACACTCTCCCAAAAGAGGGAAAAATCACAGTAGCTGCCACTAAGCTGGCAACAGCTACAGCTAAAATAATTCCACAATGGCGCAGTGAGAATTTTAACAGAGGGTGATAAAGCCGCTTAAAAAATCTTGCTACCCAAGGTTCGGTTTCTGGTAAGTTACCATAAGGCAATAAGATTGCACATAAAGCTGGAGTCACAGTTAATGCCGTCATACTAGAAGCAATCACTGCTGCCATATAACCTAACCCCATAGGGATAAAAATGCTACCTTCTACGCCAGTCAAAGCAAAAACTGGAGAGAAGACAACTATAGTAATGATGGTAGCTCCAAAAACTGAATCCCGTACCTCCTGACAACCATCAAATACAACATCTAAAACTGGGCGTGGATTAGGTGAGTGTTTATTTTCTCGCAGGTTACGATAGACATTTTCAGCATCAACGATCGCATCATCAACCGCAGAACCAATGGCGACTGCTAACCCTCCCAAAGTCATTGTATTTAAACCTTGTCCTAACCAATTGAGTAGTAGTACTCCAATCAGCAAAGATAAAGGGAGGGCGGTTAAACAAATAGCCAGGTTACGCCAATTCATTAGAAATGGTATCAGAATAAGAGCAACAATAATGCTGCCTTCAACTAAAGCCTCCCTAACATTTTCAATAGAAAAATCAATATAACTTTCTTGCCGGAATGTAGCAGTCACTTTAATATCTTTTGGTAAGCCTGCTTTCACTTCTTCCATCGCTGCTTCTATGGCACGAGTGACAGTGGGAGTATCCGCTTGAGGTTGTTTATTAATGAAGACAATAATTGCCTTTTGACCGTTAAAACTGCCGTCACCTCGTTTGATAGCTGCACCAATTTGCACATCAGCAATATCTGATATTTTGATAGGCGTACCATTGCGAGCAGTAATCACTGATTGCTGCAATTCTTCGATAGATTCAATCCGCCCAATACCCCGAATTAATTTTTCTCGGTCAGGAGTGATTAAATAACCACCAGGAGCATTGACATTAGCAGCAGATGTCGCTTCTACTATGTCGTTTAAAGTGACATTAAAGGCTTTTAACTTCTCTGGATCAACTAATACTTGATATTGACGAACATCACCGCCATAAGCTATAACCTGACTCACACCAGGAACAGCTAATATGCGATTTTTCACTTACCAATCAACTATACGCCGTACTTCCATTAAAGGAGTACTTTCAGAAGTAAAAGCGTATTGTAATACAGTACCGATGGGGGAAGTGGTAGGAGAAATTTGCGGCGTTTCTACCGCTTCAGGCAGTTTACTTTGAGCTTGTTGTAATCGCTCTGTTACTAATTGGCGAGCTTGATAGATATCGGTTCCCCAGTTAAAAATGACTTTAACAACCGAGAGTCCCGATGCACTTGAAGAGCGTACCACTGTCACTCCAGGAGTCCCATTAATGGAACTTTCAATTGGCAAAGTTACTAGAGATTCTACTTCTTCAGGGGCAAGTCCGGGAGCTTCGGTTTGAATTTCGACTTGCGGTGGTGCAAAACTGGGGAAAACATCCAAGGGCATTTGGATAATTGTGTGAAATATCCAAAACGTGACGACAATTGCACCAAGGATGACTAGCCAACGGCGAGCGATCGCCCATTTAATAATGGCACTAAGCATTTTTATCGATAGTCTTTATTTTTGATGAGTCACTTTTGACTTGTGAAGGGTGCGGTGGTTGTCATCCCATGCAGGTGACTCTGCTGAAGATTCTTCTGTTAAGAAGGAAAGCTCTGTTGATGGTTGAGGTTTTGGACGACGACCTGCTATGAAAGCACCAGCCATGAAAGCTACAGTGGCGATTGCGCAAAGCGCAGTGCAATCATGCAATCGCAGCTCCTCCCCCTACTCCAACTAGCCACAGTGGTACTGGCAAGCTGGGCGTTTTAGTCTCCGCCTGTGAGGGAGCTTCCGTATGTTCGTTGTCTTTTTGCTTGCTACCACCACGCAAACTTTGGGCATAAAGTTGAGTAGCACGCTGGGTAACTATCATGTCGCCCTCGAATAAACCAGTTTTGACCTCCACCATATCCCCAGAGGTTTGACCTAGGGTGACTTCAACAGGCTGGTAAGCATTACCATTTTGCACGTAAACCTGTTTCTTGCCATTTGCTTCCACAACAGCCGAACTAGGAATAGTCAAAATAGCTGTCGATGTTTGGTCTGTCAGGACTTCTAGCTCCGCAAACATCCCTGGCTTGAGAACTCCACCAGGGTTATCTATTTCAGCTTTCACAGGCACAACCCGCGTTTCACCTTCCACCACCGGCCCAATAACGGCGACTCGTCCGGTAAAGGTACGCTCAGGCATAGAAGCAACTTTAAGACTTACCCTTTGACCATTCCTGATCTTGTTTAAATCTTTTTCATAGATGTTTGCAGTGGCAAAAACTTTATTGTCATTAACAATAGTCATTAGCTTACCACCCGCATCCTCGAAAGATTGCCCTAAAGTGACTTCCCTGTCAGCAACCTTACCAGCAATGGGAGCCGTCACCGCAGGCTTGCGAGTGTGCCAGAAACACAACGAATGACTGTGAGTGGTTGGGAACGCAGAGAGTTAGGCATCGCGCTTCAAAAGTCCTTGATTACTGGAGGAAAGGAGTTGCAATTACTAGTGGGCGCTCTTGATGCACACACCTCCTAGTTTTGCACTCACAAATGAAATTAGGATGAAATCGCGCTTCTTACTTGTTGTACCAAGCTTGTCGCCACTGCTTCATTTGGTTAATCTCTGTTTGCTGAGAACTGATAATACTTTGAGCCAGTTTCTTGATTTCAGGTCGCTTGGACTTACTCAATGCATCTTGCGCCATTGTTACCGCTCCTTCATGGTGGGGAATCATTGCATTAATGAAGCGCAAGTCAAACTCGGCATCAGCAGCCCCTAAGTCCATGTCCATTCGCATAGCTTTAGACTGCTCAGGAGACATTGCCATCGTGTGATTCATCTGAGCATGCCAAGCCGTTGGTGTACTAGGCGCTTTAGGATACCATGCTGTGCGCCACTGTTTCAACTCAGCAATTTCTTTGTTTTGAGCTTTGATGATTTCTGAAGCCAGCTTTTTGATTTCAGGACGTTTTGATTTCTGCTGGGCTTCTTTTGCCATCTCCACAGCACCTTGATGGTGCGGAGTCATCGCATCAATGAACCGCAAATCATAATCAGCATCAGCTGGACCTAAATCCATTGCCATGTTGTGATTCATATCACTACCATGATGCATACCACCACCGTGGTTCATCTGCTGCTTGTCACTTGCCTCGGTTGCAGTGGCGTTTGGGGCTTGAGTTTGGTTTTGGGAAGCAGTTGTAGAACAGCCTGTAAGGGATGCGATCGCTACAAAGGTAAACGCAAAAAATCCAGTTTTCCAAGAAATAGGTTGCATAGACTTGACATTCATTTAAGACTTACCAAGAAGTGTTCTTCGACTATTGTGAACTCTCTAGTCAACTAGAGTGTCAAGTGTCATGTCCTATCAGAGGAGTTGACTGCTATACAAGGCGATGGGCAAATGCGACCCACTCGTCTAATCGTTCACAATCAACGACCTTGAATCCTGCCTCTGTTAGAGCCGTGTCAACATTGTCCTTATGATCGGCGGTAAAACCAGATGTAATCAGCACTCCGGCGTGTGCATCAGTTTGACGCAGCCCGCGCTGGAAGTCCTCAGCCAGAGCAATATGCATCCGTGCCAAAATATTCGCGACGATGAGGTCAAAAGCCTTTCTTGGCGGGATTGTTGGCACATTGCCAATGGTGTCTCCGCCCATCCAATGTCCCAGGTTGCTTCCACATCCCAGGCTGCCTTTCATGACCTTTACCTGCGGCTGTACCCCGTTACGACATACAGCGTCCTGGGTGGCTTGTACAGCCATACTATCGTTATCCAGCGCTAAAACGTTTGCCCCAAGCTTTGCCATCGCAACACTCAAAATACCTGAACCTGATCCAAGGTCAAGGACATTCATCCCCGGGGCTATGTAGCGCTCAAGCAGTTGAAGGCTGAGAATGGTTACTGGGTGTAAACCGCTGCCAAAGGAGAGGCTTGTCTTCAGTCTCAAGGTGACTTCGTCTGCTGTCTGGGATTGATAAGGTGCATCAGGAGTAAGCACAATAAACCGCTTCCCAATCCGATGCACTCTGGAGTTGAGCCCGTCTGCGTCTGTAGGTCTCTCCTCAACCACAGTAGTCTGTATCGCAGTCGCTAGTCCAGTACGGTGCAAAGGCGAGAGCAGATTAACGATTTTTTCTACACGTGCCCTCGACTGAGTATCGTAGGGTAGATATAAGTGAATCGTGAATGTCCACCGGGGGTGTGCGACATCCTGATCTACTGGGTGAGGGAGGTTAGGTTCGCCATATTCTATGATATTAATATCATTAATATCGATAGTCTCAGCAAGCAGCGTACAGACCCAATCAATAGCCTCGTGTGTTGTATTGAGACTCAACTCTATCCACGGCATATTTTCTTCCTCTAGCGTAGCTGCATGGCTGTAAAATAAACATTGACTGCACGGTGAAGCATACCGATGGCAGACAGCCTCTTCATCCTACCAGTTCCCCTCTACAGGGTAATCAGTATTGCTGTTCTAGCAGGTGCGTTGCTGACTCCGGCTGCTCATCTTTTGCAGTTACCAGTTATCAGTTACCAGTTACCAGTTTTTAGCGGGAGTCCGTAGACCCCCATCAAAGATGGTACGTTTCACTTGGGGTCTAAATCCCCAATTTGTACCTGGTCACTGTTCACTGTTCACTGGTCACTGTTTTAAGCTTTTATAGATTTGCTGAGAAAGATTTGGGGATCGATATTGAAGTGCGCTATAGTGACTCGACTGAATTAGCGATCGCCCTGCCTTTGACTTACTTAGTGGTGCGGACGGTGGGTGTGGGCAAAGAACAGTTGTTTTCCTTGGTATCGCGTCCGCGCACGCTTGCAGTTTTGTTAAACAGTATGGCCTTGGCTGTGGCAAGCACTTTATTTTCCGCTGCGATCGCAGTGCCACTGGCGTTTCTCACAGTGCGGACCGATCTACCCTGGCGGCGATTTTGGCTGATTGCTACCACGTTACTTCTGGCAGTGCCTGACTATCTGGGTAGTTTTGCCCTAGTTGGTTCAGGTAGTGGCATTGGTTTGACTGTGGTTGTCTGGCTCATCTTCGGGAAAAGTTTGACGCTCATTCCCGTAGATATTCTTGCAATTGTTGCCGGAGGTTTCCTGCTAGCATTTGGGCAGAAGTGGACACGGTCAGTGGTCAAGTACTACAGCGGTATTCCCAAGAAGCGTGGAGACGACGAAGAAGAAAGGCTGGAAGCAGAACTGGCAAAGGACGGCAATCAATCTGGCTGGAACTGCTTTGCTGTCGTCACCACATTCAAGGGTGCGCTATTGGATAGTGTGGAGGTGGCGATCGCAGTCGTCACGTTGGGTGCTACGGGAGGCAAATGGATAGAAGCCATTGGTGGTGCTTCGGTTGCAGCAGTTGGCTTGGTTGTGCTTGCATTCTTGTTCAGAACCCCACTTAATCAAGTGCCTGTCAAGCCAATGAAATTTGTAGCTGCAATGCTGCTGATGGGATTTGGCATTTACTGGCTGTGTGAAGGATTGAATGTGGAGTTGCCAGGTGACAACTGGGCGATTATCTGGTTACCGCTGGCTTGGGGTTCTTTCATGGCTATTGCTGCTGCACTCCTCCGCTGGCGGGTTGGGTTGCACAAACCCGAGGAAATTGTTAGTTAGGTTGCATCTGTGGCTACAAACTCTTGAGGAATTGACATCATCCCACACTATAGCGTCACCGCTTCATTAAAACCGGAAAAATCTGCCAGCCTCATTACTAATTGGTTGGTGAGCGCGCCAACGATCTGGGCGCTAAGATGCCCCAAACGTGGATTTTTCTAAAAAAATGAGTATTTATACATGGGCGATTTTTCCGGAGGCTGGCAGATTTTTCAATCGTTGTGACCCAACCCCTTCTCAAGAGCGGAGACGCTGCGCACATGAAGGAGCCTGCGCTTTGCGCTTACGGGGGATTCAAAATTACGCATTATAAATTCAAAATTGAACAGAAATGTTGAGCGCAGTCCCTACCCATAATCTTTTGATTTGGGTAGGGTAAGCGAAACGCTCCCGTCGTGATAAAATACTATTGGTACGGCAAAACGAAAAATCGTAGAGGCACGACCAACGTTCTATATATAAATATAAGTAAAAAGCAATTATACAGATTACTAAATAAAGCTTTTTACTGGAGTGATCGAGAGCAAAAGTTCTCTCGACACGCTGAGGACGCCAGCTATTCTGGTAACGCTATGCATTGTGTAGCGAAAGAATCCCCAAGTATAAGCTTGCTTTAGTTGGGGTGCGTTCAAATCCCCACGAAGCGCGTTGGGGGCTTGAAACTGGGGGGAGAAATATTTTCAACTCCACCTCCCGGCGTTTCCACTCCCTGCTTTCAACCTTTTACGGAAATATTGACGATACAACTCGTAGCGTGGCATCGCATGATTGTTTTGCAACTCTACTAGTCCCAAGTCATATAATTTTACCGCGTCATCCAAATTTAATTGCGAGTTGAATTCTAGTGGTGCATCTGCTAACATTATCATTTGAAACGCTTGATTCAATTGCAAGTTAGATTGTAATTGCTGCCATAGTCGTTCTAAATAGTTACGATAAATACTGGATGCAGTGGGGGCTGTTTGCAGAAGTTGTTCCAAAGACATTTCCTGCCCTGCGATGATCTGCAAAGCTTTCACTACTAGATAAGGATGCCCTCCTACCATCGCCATGAGCTGTTCAACTTGAGAATTATCCCATTGCAGCCCATACTTCAAAGCTAAATATTGCACCTCTTGGCGGTTGAAATCTTTCAACTTTATCTCATACCCCGCATTAAACGGCGACTGATTGATATTCAGGTGAGTGTAAACTTCAGTATGTAACTTCACCAATCGTAATTGTGCCCAAAGTTCGCTGGTTTTCGCTTCTTCATGCCAGGTTCGCAGCATACCCAGAAACTCTGCGGCAATTTCTTGATAGGGTAAAAGTCGGTCAACCTCATCTAAAGCGATCGCTAGAGGCTTATCTGCTGGTAACAAATATCTTTCAAAACATTTTCTGCACTTAATCTTGCTGTTGTGATGACTTCTCTTCCAGTATTTCTCTACTTGTTGGAGCAAGTCTAGTTCAAGGGCGATGCTGGTGATGAACCACTGCAAGAATTTATCCAGGTTGCTGAAATCTTCTTTGCTGGCATACCACAGGTTCAAAACCACTGTTCGGTATCCCTGTTGTTGAGCGTGATGCATGACTTTTGACATCAGCTCTGTTTTACCCATCTGCAAAGGCGCTTTGATTCTTAGTAGGGCACCTGGTTGGCATATCTGTTGGTAACAACGAATTTCGATGGGGAAGCGTTCCTGATACAGATCAATAGCTTTAATTGTTGCTTGTTTTTGAGGGGGTGACGGTTTGACAAACGTATTACTAATTGGAAGAGTACTTTTGTGCCATTGCCGTTGCAACGCTTGCCGAAAATTAGTCTTTTTTACTTGTTCTCCTAAGGCGTTTGAAAGTTTGTTCCATAAATCCTCACCAATTTCTTCAATTCGCCTGCGGCTAAGATGGTATTCCGAGGCGATCGCATTATAAGTCTTTCCTTCCCAAGAACCTCGCAACACCTGTACTTCACCATCGCTGAGGTGTTTTAAAGTTACTTCAAGTATTAAATTATTTACTAATGCAGATGCTTGTTCCCAAGTAAATTCTGATTGATAATACATAAAACCCTGCGTTAATGAAAACAGATAAAGTGACGAAGGTGGATTATAGTCTCAAATCCAACACTTTGTACTATGGGCTTTTAGCTGGTTGTCTAGAAATTAAATTCACAACTAAAGCAGGTGTTTCCAGACATCAAATTCTTTTGATGTCATTCGGTGTGTGAGAAAGCCGCATCTAAAAAGTAATGTTTCATACTTGATATTTAATATTTGTTCATGATTCCATCAACCGAGTCTCCGATGAAATGAAGGAAACCGAACTTATCCGGAATTTTTTCATGCTTATCATTCTCCACGTGATTTTCCCGTATTTATCAGGAAAACTATCTGCTTTGTGTCAAAAATACCTCCCGGATTTTATCAGGGGACTCATAAAAATTTATTCACTACAGTTGTTGATATCTCGAACAAAGCAGACTCAAACGAGAAATAACCTGAATAATCTCAACTATGGAGATATTGAAAATGTCAAAACGTTCACTTTACTCGCCAAAATCTAGCTACAGGAGATTACTACGTAATTATTCGGAGCAGACAGCTTGACTCAAATAAAGTTCAGTATCAAGTCGCTGTAGATGTACGGGTGTAGTCAATAGGCTTCTGTTGCGAAGAGTAGACTTCTTGCATAAGTAGTGAAGAGAAGGATGATAAGTACTATACCTATGCTCTCACTGAGTAGAGCATCGCCCTTTAAGCTTCAAGAATTTATAACGAAAGAAAGTCCCGTCCCATTCAGACGATCGCAATTCTCAGCCTGCGATCGCCTCTGGTAAAGAAAATCAGTCAGTCGCAAACCTACATGACGCTTTGTTTGTTTGGGACAGCGCAACTGATCGACTTCTAAAGAAGTAAGGCGACAATTTCGATGCAATTTTCAACCAGCGATCGCCCCCAATGAGTTGAGACAGGGATAGGCGATCGCATCTAGGCAACAACCTCTTGCCTAAATGTCTAATTTTCACAGTGAAATCAACAACAACTAAGGAGAACAAAAATGGCTAGTCGGTCTGGAAGCGTTGCTATTATTTCCGTCGATAGAACTCAGTGCATTGTACTACTCAATGACCCATCAAACACAAGCCCTATTCCTACAATTGCCATACTTTGGAACAGCAATCAAGGCATTTCCTCTTCAGAGTTAATTCTGCGCAGTATGTGGCTTTCTCTGGCTACCAAATCACTGGAAGAGAAATTGCAAGTCAATATAGAGGTAGATGATAACTCAGGATTGGCTGTCTCTGTAGCTCTTACTTTTATCCAAGTAGCGGAAAGTAGTATTTCGCTGCCTACCACTGAGCAACAGAGAGCTGATTTAGTCCAGCAACTCTTAAATCAGCGAAAACAATCGTCAGTTGAGTCACCTAGTACTGTGCCCTAACAAATTCTCAATTCAGATCTTGCACCTTTGCAGATGGAAGCAAGATGCCTATCCCACAGGGGATTGATTTAACTGTGAGGTGGGCGTCCCACCTGCTACATAGGTTGGTGCAAGACGTGAGCTCAACAATTGAGTACTCCTAGCGTGGTTGCCGCTTCTGGTAATCGCTGTCTTGCTACGACCGAGTTCACCTAGGAATTTACTAACCGTTTCTATAACAATAGGATTTTCTTAACTGTTGCTAGCCCCTGTTCAATAACGATTCGGCGATAATTTCTCAGGGTGCGTTCACAGACATAGATCGTTCCATAAGGTGGAATATCAAAGGAGAAATATCATGGCGAGCGAAATTGAGCTTGTTGAGGCAGTATGTCCAAATCGATTAGCTTTGAACATTGGTGATCTTAAGATTCCCTACTGTAGCAACAAGTTCCCAGATCAACAAGATGCGACTGTACGACGTGCCGTGGTCGTCTTTCACGGGAATAGCCGGAATGCTACTGGTTATTATCAGTATGTGCTTGATGCTGCAACCACTGCGGGTAAATTGCACGAGACGATCATCCTCGCACCCCATTTTCTGGTTGAAGAAGATGTTAATCACCACAACCCCGGCAGCGATGTCCCTTTTTGGACAAATGGACTTAAGCGCATCATCGCAACACCTATTCCAGAAGGCAACAGTTTCGATGCGATTTTCAACCAGCGATCACCCCCAATGAGTCGAGACAGAGATAGGCGATCGCATCTAGGCAATAACCTCTTGCCAAAATGTCTAATTTTCACAGTGAAATTAACAACAACTAAGGAGATCCAAAAATGGCTTTTTTCACCATTAGTTACATTTCCGTTTCTAGAACTAATTGCGTAATTCTGTTTAATGGGGGGGGTATACCAGATGCTCCCTTCAACGGCGCTGTACTTTGGAATAGTAATCAGTCCCTTTCTTCTTCAGAGTTAGTTCTGCGAAGTATGTGGTTTTCTCTAGCTACCAAAGCAATCGAAGAGAAATGGCAAGTCGAAGTCGCTATAGATAGTGCAGGATTGGCTACTAATATAACGGTTTTGGATACCAACACAACGGGAAGTAGTATTTCGCTGCCTACCACTGAGCATAAAAAGGCGACGTGAAAGTTTTAATGCCAATATCGTAAGTATATGGGTTGAATTACAAGGAGAAAATACGATAGGAAGTGCTAGTCAGGGACTCCGTAAATCTGATTTTGAATTAGGCTCCGAGATCGCCTCGGAGAGGGCATTTTTAAATGTAATCATTGCAGCGAAAGTATCTTCACCATTATTCCACTTTGCACATGAGTTAGGACACAATTTGGGATTTGGACATGATAAGGATGCTTCACAACCAGATCAGAATCCGATTTTTCCCTATGCGCATGGATATGTTGATACTAGCGTGCCTTTTAGAACGATTATGGCTTACAACGACGCATGTCAGCAAGCTGGCTTTGAAAACTGTTCACGAATACCCTTTTACTCTAGCGCTGATCCTAATATTCAATTCAATGGTAGACCAGTTGGGGAGGACCTTGCAGACAATGCAAGAGTATCAAAGGTTACGATCCCTTTTGTGGCAAGCTACCGCACTCAACCTATCGATCCTATCGATCCTCTAGCTCTTCAAGCCTGCGTATCATTGCTGCTACTCCAGAGCGATCGCCGCACCCAAGCTATTCCATCAACCGTTGTGAAACACTATGCTGGTGCAATTCAGGCAGGCACTACAACCACCGGATCAATAGAACTGGCTGCACCCGCTCCACCTGAAGGAAAGATTATAAGATTCACTAGCAGTGACTCAACGCTGGTTAGAATTCCAAATGTAACCGTTCCTGCTGGAGAGACCACCGCCACCTTCCCCATCCAGATTGCTGATAATGCGGCAAACGCTACTGTCACCCTGACTGCGACCAGCGACTTCACAAAGCAGACTAGTCTTAGCATTCCAGCCAGAACACCTCAAACCCTCTTACTAGGAACAAAAGCAGGCTTTAATGCCGATGTGCTAGGCATAGCTACTAACGGCAGGTATGTCTACGCTACCCACTACTACTCGAAAATTGAGAACCCTAATGAGTCCTTTGATAAAGGTGAGTTGGTAGTTATTGATAGTACAACTTTCCAAGAAGTTCCAAACACTCGTATTTCAGTGAGCTACCAACCACGAAGTGTAGCAGTCAATCCGCTCACCCAGAGGCTCTATGTCCTCAACCGTGGTGAGCCTAACCCTGAACCTGATCATCAAGGCTCTAGCCTCTCTATTATCGAAATCAACCCAACTGATGCCAGTAAGCTGAGGGAAATTACCCGACTGAAGTTAGGAATAGGACAGATTGATGTCATTGTTAACACGCAGACGAACCGCGTTTATGTCACCGACAACTTAGGTAAGAGAATTCGCGTTATCAATGGCGCAACAAATCAGGAATTGCAATCGATTCAACTCCCATCCAGACCCTTGGGCATTACAGTGGATGAGAAAACCAATACTCTCTATGTCGCAATGCTTGATCGCAACGCCAATCCCATTGTCAATGCGATCGCAATTGTCAAAATTACGGGCGAGACGGGCGATCAAACTCAAACTCAAATTGAAACCATTCCCATCCACGAAGATCCTGAAAATCCCGATCCCACTCGTCCAACTCAACCTGTAGACGTAGCGTTCAATCCAGACCTCAACCACCTGTATGTGGCGAACTTGGGTGGAGGAGGAATTCCTCCGTGCGTTACAGTGATTAATCTCGCCACTCGTGAGGTGACTACAGTCAAAACCATTGCCGGAGCTAGGGCGATCGCTGTCAACCCCCAACTCAATCAAGTCTATATTGGCACAGATGCCGGGGTACAAATTATGGATGGGGTCACAAACACGATTGTGAGTACTATCCCCAAAAATGCACCCTGGGGTATTGCTATCAACCCGACTACAAACCAAATCTATGCGGGCAGTGCGACTGAAGGCACTATCATGCAGCTTGCAGCACCAGATTTAAGCATCATTACGCAATGGACTTAAGCGCATAATCGCAGCACCTATTCCAGAAGGCGATCGCCCCTCCACAAATTTAGGTTGTGTTGTAAAAAATTGAGAAGCACTATATGCAGGGTTGAAGTATAGGTATTACAACCATCTAGCTAGCGTTTGGTTATAATTTTTGCAACACAGCCTTGACCTGACCTGACTTTCCACATCCCGTGAAAAGTCAGGATGGTGATAATCCCAAATGGCATAAGTTTGGAGCAATTGAGCCGATTCCAGACACAACGGTAGTCGCTAAGGCATTGACCTCTGATGGATTGATAGAAGCAACGTTCGAGAGAGAGCGAATCAATTGAGACCGCGCGATCGCCCTGGATCGGTCATCAAAATGATGAGGAGCGATCGTGTCTGCGTGTAGAACGAAATTTATAAGAAATCGAGTGAGCCAAAACCACCGAGACTAAGGCTTGCAGCACGGCGAAAGCCTTAGTCGTACTTCAGGCGGTGGATGTAGGCGAACGGTCAGCCCCTGAAGGGGCTTTGACTTTTGGTTCGGGAAGCGAATCTATCCATTCATCTACGAGACTACTGATAGTTCTATCTAGTTGAGCAGACAATAAGAGTAGCTTATGATGCCTACGGTCAGTTAAAAGGCAGTTTAATCTTTTTTTCTTCATTATGTACTTACAAACGTTTCATGTTTATGTTAGCATGAATTCAATTAGTTAAATAAAGGAGGTGATAACGCAGTGCTGGTTTTGGAGTACAAAGTGAAAGGTAAACAACAGCAATATCGAGCTATTGACGAGGCTATTAGGACTATTCAATTCATCCGAAACAAGGCTATTAAATATTGGATGGATGCGCCTCGTGAATCCAAAATTGACAAAATAGCCTTGAACAACTACTCTACGGCACTGCGTAAAGAATTTGGATTTGTTAAAGAATTAAACTCAATGGCTTGTCAGGCTGCAACTGAAAGAGCATGGCTTTCGATAAGTCGATTCTATGATAATTGCAAGTCTAAAAAGCCGGGTAATAAAGGCTTTCCAAAGTTTCAAAAAGATAACCGTTCAGTTGAATACAAAACTTCAGGATGGTCATTGCATCCTACAAAACGACGTATCACCTTTACAGATAAAAAAGGTATTGGCGAAGTCAAGCTACTAGGGAAGTGGGACATTCACACCTATCCTGTCAAGTCAATCAAACGAGTTCGGTTAGTTCGGAAAGCTGACGGTTACTATTGTCAATTTGCAGTTGACATTCAAGTTAAAATTGAGCCTAGAACAGGTAACGGTGAAATCGGTTTAGATGTGGGTCTTGAGTTTTTCTACTCTGATTCCAACGGACATCACGAAGAAAATCCAAGGTTTTTAAGGAAAGCCGAGAAAGCCATTAAACACGCTCAACGTCAAATATACAAGAAAGAAAAAGGTAAAAACCAACGACGAATAGCGCGAGCCGGATATGCCAAGAAACATTTAAGAGTAAGTAGGCAACGGAATGAACACGCTAAGAGAGTAGCGCGTAACGTATGCAAGCTTAACAGCTTAGTCGCCTATGTAGACGCGAAGCGGCGTGCCGCAGGCTAGACTTAAATGTCAAAGGTATGGTAAAGAATCATTGTCTTGCTAAGTCCATCAATGATGTAGCTTGGACTCTATTTCGTCGTTGGTTAGAATATTTTGCTCAAAAGTTCAAAACTAGTATTGTCCCCGTCCATCCACATCACACATCTCAAATTTGTAGTAATTGTGGTGTCATTGTTAAGAAAACATTGTCAACCCGTACTCATGCTTGCAAATGTGGTTGTGTGCTGCAAAGGGATGTAAACGCGGCAAGAAACATTTTGGATAGAGCAAAATCAACTAGGGATGGGCAATCCCGAAGTAACGCTACAGGACTAGCGACCTCTGTGCTACTTGGTGCAAACCTGGTAGAGCAAGTAACTAGGAAGAATGTAGAATCCCCTAGCCTTTAGGCAGGGGAGTGTCAATAATATTGTTTTATCAGAAGGTGCTTATTGTTTCCAAGCTCAAGCTGAATTGCAGTCATTACGCTAATTTATCTGTCGCCGGGTAATGGAAGTGCAAGACTACGAGTCATTAAAAAGTAGCTAAAAACAAAAAAGAAACTAAGCTTGTTCCCCTACCAGGGATTGCCAACACTTTGATTACAGATATCGTTGGAGTTATGCAGTTGGTTTATAAGTACTTTTTCCCTTTACTGGGCGCTTCTTTAAAATATAAATATGAGTCATAAGTGCCAACGTAAATTACCCCGCATAGTTTTTGTTTTCCCGATAGTGCTGCTCACACTCCTTACAACAGGGTGCGAGCAAGCTATTGAATATTTGCCACCTTTGCCTCAACTGCCAACAGGCAAACCCCAAAAGCCCCCAGTTCTTACACAAACTCAGGCAACGTCCAAAATTGAGGCAGCAGTTAGGCAAGGTATTAACAAAGAGCGTGTTAAATATGGACTGAAACCCTTACAAAATAACGACAAGCTAGCGCAGGTTGCCCGAAGATACAGTCGGCAGATGGCTGCACAAAACTTCTTTAGCCACACCGGGGCAGATGGGAGTACCCTTGACAAGCGAGTACAGGCTGGAGGCATTTCTTACTGGGTGGTGGGTGAGAATCTATTCACAAGTACGAATATTCCTCAACCTGTACCAGCAGCGGTGGAGGGTTGGATGAAAAGCCCAGGACATCGCGAGAATATTCTGCGTCCTGTTTTTCGGGAGACTGGTGTAGGAGTTTGGCGAACTGGTAATACTTATTACATTACACAGTTGTTTCTGCGGCGTTAGTGATATTTTAGAAATGTCTGACGCCACAGGATGCAGGAAAAATGGTCAAGAAAGTTGTCTGACAATTGGGCTGATGCTACAGAACAATTTACTATTCGCCGTCAGCCGGATGCTGATGCCTTGATGGAACTCAGCAACAACTCTTTTCCGTTGTCTCGCGGATTACTGATTGAGTTTTTGTTGAGAGAATCCTTTGCTAAATTCATGCATAAACTATTTCCCAACCGCTTCTCACCTTCGTTGTTTGAACTGGTCTTTGACAGCACTCTTTCCTATACAGAAATTTTGAATTCACATCAAGGTTGGATATCCAAGGTGAAAAAATCCAATGAGAAGTTTTTGGCAGCTTTGTAGACCGATTACTCCTTCTTCCTTGGATATCGAGGAATGCAGGGATTTCCCCAGCAAACTTGCCCTGACGGTATGTCATTAAAAACACTGCTACGAGCGCCAATCACGGCATTAGCCCCAATTTGCACTCCCAGTCCAATGAAGCAATCTGCGGCAATCCATGCTCCATTACCAATGGTGATACTCGCCGTTTTCAACCCAAAGGCTGGGTCTTGGATGTCATGGCTACCAGTACATAGGTAACTTTTTTGAGAAATGACGCAGTGTCCACCGATGTGGATCTGGTCTAGGCTGTATAAAACGACATCATCTCCAATCCAACTGTAATCACCAATTGTGACTTTCCAAGGGTAGGTGAAGCGGGCAGTCGGTCGAATTAATACACCTTTGCCGATAGAAGCACCAAACAGCCGCAGCAGGGCGCAGCGCAAATTATTAAACGGGTGAGGAGTCAGGGGAAAGGCGATCGCCTGTACAAACCACCATAACAAAATATACCAACCCGGGCGTCCTCGGTCAAACCAGGATTGGTCATACTTACGTAAATCTACAAAAGGTTCGTCATTAGTCATTAGTCATTAGTCATTAGTCATTAGTCATTAGTCAAAAATTATTCTCCCCTGCTCTGCCTCATCTCCCTCATCTCCCTCATCTCCCTCATCTCCCTCATCTCCCTCATCTCC
>NZ_CAWUDP010000132.1:0-23766 GCF_963920835.1 Scytonema sp. PCC 10023 | reverse complement strand
TTAACTGTCTTAACTGTCTTAACTGTCTTAACTGTCTTAACTGTCTTAACTGTCTCCTACTAATTTTTTTCCATATTGCGTAATGACTAATGATAAAAAATCTGTTGCCATATTAAGTAAAGAATTGTATTGTAATGATTGATTATTTCCCTAATTAATGACTAGCGAAGTAGAGGCGAGTGTATTCAGCATAATTTCTGTGCTACATTTTACCCGTAACGAATTGAGTAAAAGCAATGGCTACTTCTGAATTGACGAATATTGAGCAGAAAAACCAAAGGGAAATTTTCGAGACCGTTGAAAGCTTTTCCTCTCCTTCAGGGCAGAAAAATTTGTTTACCTTGAAGGTAATTGAGTATTTATTACTTGCTGCTTTTTTCTCTTCTGGAATAATTGTGATATTTTATCCAGATGATAAGAAAATTGTCATTGCAGGAGCAGTATCTCTAACGATTTTGTTTTTTTTGTTGCTCATCAATAGACAAGTGTTTGAAGACTCTAAGAAGTCTGCCAAGGAATCTGACCTCACCAAAAAAGCAGAGCTGTATACTTATCTATTAAGTAATCATAATTCCTGGAATAAAAATACGCTGACTTTGGCAAGAGGAAAGGCTTTACAGTACTGCCAAGACTTGATTGATGATTATAAAAGAATTCGGAGTGTATCGAGGAACCTTTACTATAGTTTGCAAATTGCGACAGTTATTTTATCAGGAGTCACACCAATTTTAGTTTTGGTAGACAAGTTAGAAGCAGGGCAAGCCTGGCTGAAGTGGCTTCCTGTACTTTGCCCAGCTATTGCTTCTATAATCGCCAGTATAGTTACCTCTTTTCCTTTTCAGAAGAATTCGGTTGCTGCTAACACAGCCGTTGAATTGTTAGAGGCTGAACAAGAGAAATTTATATTGGGAGTAACTCCGCCTTATCGTTGTTACGATGTGTCTGACGAAAGCCAACAGCAACAAAAGGCAAGCCAGGCATTAGAATACTTTATTATTCAAGTGAATAACATTCATCTCAACCAACTGCAAGAACAACAAACGGCTGAGAAGCAACCAGAAAAGACAGAATCAACTCCATCTGACGAGCAAAAGCAGGAGCAGGTAAAGCAAGCTAGCACCAACTAGCAGCTTAAACATAGCTTTAGAAAGTTTCAAAGAGACTGGGTATGGGGTTAGGTGGGAGCGTCATGACTAGCAGAGCTTTTTGTGACGGACAAGAATCCTGATTGAGAATACCACCTCACCCCATTCAATTTGGAAGCGATTGCGCTCCGCGCACTGCAGAAAAATCTTTTCCTCTTTGAGCCGCGTTACTTCCATATGATTGGCGCTCCATCTCAATAAAATTATTGAGCGCCTTAAGTACTGTTTGCTGTTCGCTGTTAGTAAGGCGACGTGAGTTCGACGGGTTGAAAGAAGTGAGCAGTCAAATGAGCCGCCAATCATTGCTAGACCCAAATCGCTCGTATACTTTTAGCAATTACTTTGAGTTAGGGTTTCCGGTTGACGATTTAGTAGCTGAATTTGGCTATTCGTTCGAGCGTAAATTTATCGATTTGCCTCAATATTCAGGTACATTAGACCGACTTCTCGATTTAAAACAGCGGATTGAAGAAGTGTTACCGTATGTGGATTTAGAGAACGAAGCGACACGCCGGGAAATGCTAATTGCGCCGATTATCACTGATTTAATCCACTATTCCCGCGCTAAATTACGAATCGAATATAGTATTAAAGTAGACAATAGACTTCAAGGAAATTTGGATTATTACCTGCGAACAAAGACTCATTTAATTGTGATTGAAGCCAAGCAAGCAGATATCAACAAGGGATTTACACAACTGGCGACTGAAATGATAGCCCTTGATAGATGGATTGATTCGACTCAAGCAGAAATATTGGGAGCAGTAACGACAGGTAATGTTTGGCAATTTGGTATATTATACCGACAGGCACAAAGTATAGAACAAGCGATTAACCTCTACCGAGTAACTGAAGAATTGGAAGTGGTACTCAGGATTTTGCTGGCTGCGCTGATGAGTGAGAGTTAATTTTTATACACTTTAATCAAAACAGGCGATTAACATCTTTAAACTCTCTTATTGTCATTGTGTCAATCTCCTGAAGGCATTGTTTTGATTATAAATTTTCCCTCTCGCATTTTTTTGCAAATTTTGGGATGCTCCTTGAGAAACTAGGAAAAAGAAGAAGGCAACAAGAACCTTCTTCTTTTTCTTCATCTCGTCAGTTACAAACAACTTTTAACCAACCACAAAATTGACTAACTTCCCTGGCACGACAATCACCTTTTTAATTTCCTTACCCTCAAGGTAACGCTGAACAACTTCTGACTCACGGGCATACCTTTCCAATTCTGCTTTATCTGCTTGTGCCGGAACTTGCAGATCTGCACGCTTTTTGCCGTTGACTTGAATCACCAAAGTGATTTCATCAGCGACCAAGGCAGATTCATCATACTTGGGCCAAGCTTGTTTGTGGACTGATTCGCTGTTACCCAATTGATGCCACAATTCTTCAGCAATATGCGGTGCCAAGGGTGCCAGCAACACTATCAAAGTGCGAATGCCTTCTACATAAATCGCTGAATCTTTGCAGCTAGCTTCAGCCAAGGCGTTACTCAACTTCATCAATTCTGACACAGCGGTGTTGAATTGATATTCGCCTTCCACATCTTCCGTGACTTCTTTGATAGCAATGTGAATTGCCCGCCGCAAGTCTTTTTGGGCTTTACTCAGTTGTCCTTGCTGATTGTGGGCTACTCTTGGCTGGTTAGTAAAATCTGTCACCAATCGCCAAACGCGGTTTAAGAAGCGGAATTGCCCTTCCACGTCAGCCTCATCCCATTCGAGATCTTTTTCTGGCGGCGCTTTGAACAGGATGAACATCCGCGCAGTGTCTACACCGTATTTCTTAATCACATCTTCCGGGGCGACACCGTTGCCCTTGGACTTAGACATGGTAGCGTAAAGGCGTTGCAACACTTCACCTGTTTGCGGGTCGCGAGGATCATCTGGATTCGTGACGAGAGAGGAAGGAATCCATTTATCTTTTCCAGATTTGTTGGGATTCATATAAGTTAAACCCTGTACCATACCTTGAGTCAACAGGCGTTGGAAAGGTTCGTCAAAATTCAACAAACCGCGATCGCGCAGTACCTTAGTAAAGAACCGCGAATACAACAAGTGCAAAATCGCGTGTTCAATCCCGCCCACGTACTGATCCACCGCCATCCAGTCATTTGTCTTTGCAGGGTCAAAAACTTGTTGCTCATTCTTAGCATCAGTAAACCGCAAGAAATACCACGAGGAATCAATAAAGGTGTCCATCGTGTCAGTTTCCCGCTTTGCCCCAGTGCCGCAAGTTGGACAAGGCACATTCACCCAGCTTTCTAACTTAGCCAAGGGTGAACCGCCACGCCCTGTAAATTCCACATTTTCGGGCAACTGCACAGGCAAGTCTTCGTCTGGAACTGGCACCACGCCACAGTTAGGGCAGTGAATCACTGGGATGGGTGCGCCCCAGTATCTTTGCCGCGAAATCAACCAATCCCGCAGACGATACTGTACCCGCGCTTTGCCAAAACCTTGTTTTTCAGCGTATTCCACTATGGCTTGCTTGGCATCTGTGGAAGCCATTCCATCGAATTGACTGGAATTAATCACAAATCCGGGTTCTGTGTATGCCTGTTGTAAAGACGTTGCATCCGAGAGTTCTACATTATCTGGATTATCTGGTGGCACAATCACCACTTTGATAGGCAAATTCTGTTCCTTGGCAAACTTGAAATCGCGTGTATCATGTGCCGGAACACCCATGACTGCACCGGTACCGTATTCATACAACACGTAATCAGCTATCCAAATGGGAATTTCTTCCCCAGTAAACGGGTTAATTGCCTTACCGCCAGTGGGAATACCACGCTTTGGTTTATCTTCCGCAGTCCGTTCCAACTCGCTTTGATTGGAAACTTCTTGTATAAAAGCTTCTACCGCTGTTTTCCGTTCTGGTGTCGTGACGCGCTTTGTCAAGGGATGTTCTGGCGCTAACACCACGTAGCTAACGCCATAAACCGTATCTGCGCGAGTGGTGTACACGCCAATTTTTTCTTCCATCCCGACAATGGGGAATTCCAAGTACGCCCCTGTTGATTTACCAATCCAGTTTGCCTGCATCAACTTGACGCGCTCAGGCCAACCTGTTAACTTATCGAGGTCATTCAACAATTGTTCGGCGTAGTCGGTAATCTTCAAAAACCACTGCCGCAAGAGTTTGCGTTCAACTTTAGCACCACTGCGCCAAGAACGTCCTTCGTTATCAACTTGCTCATTTGCCACGACAGTTTGGTCAACAGGGTCCCAGTTTACCGCAGCTTCTTTTTGGTAAGCTAACCCCGCTTGGAAAAACTGCAAGAAAATCCATTGTGTCCATTTGTAATAGTCTGGCGAACACGTGGCAACTTCGCAATCCCAATCGATGGAAAAGCCAAGACGCTTTAATTGCTGCCGCATCTGGGCAATGTTTTCATAAGTCCACTTCGATGGCGGAACACCTCGGTCAATTGCGGCGTTTTCTGCTGGCAAGCCAAAGGCATCCCAACCCATTGGATGTAGTACCCGGTACCCTTGCATCCGTTTGAGGCGGGCAATCACATCAGTAATCGTATAATTACGGACGTGACCCATATGCAGGCTGCCCGAAGGATAGGGGAACATGGACAAGGCGTAGTATTTTGGCTTACTGCTATCTGTAACAGTTTTATCTAAGCCTTGTTCAGTCCATGTTTTTTGCCATTTTTCCTCAATCGCTACTGGGTTGTATCGGGACTCCACAATGAGAACTCCTAACTGAATCTAGTGGTCGCTTCTGTTTCGCTATTGTGGCATACTCTAGAGTTACTGCTACGAACCCTATTTTCTAAAATTAAAAAGTAGGATATTAGTATTGAGGATTCTTGGTGCTAAAAGTCTTTGTCTACGGCACGCTCAAACCAGGTGAAGCAAATTATCAAAGATATTGTGCTGGTAAGGTGGTCGAGACTACTAAAGCGATCGCACAGGGTAAATTATTTGCTTTACCAATGGGCTATCCGGCGATGACAGCAGGAAATAGCCTTGTCCACGGCTACTTACTATCGTTGACGAATTTAGATGTCTTAAAGGCTTTGGACGAGTTGGAAGATTACCACCCCGCCCGAGCCCCGTCAGAAAATCTTTACAATAGAAAACAAATTGAGACGTATAACCCACAAGGCAATTCGCTTGGTTGGGCTTGGGTTTACATAATGACACAAGATCTGGCGCTTCAATTACGAGGCGTCCACCTACCTAATGGTTGGTGGAGTGGCTCTGAAATTTATGAAGTATAGATTATGAATTATGAAATTTTAAAAAAAATAATTCATAATTCATAATTTTAGTTTATATCGTATTCAATATTTAGCTCGTGCTCGACATCATGCGATTGAGGTTCCACCTGATTCACTGGATTTTCACCAGAGGATTTTGCTGTTTTTGGAATTGGGATCACCGGGTTATTTATGGCAACCATGAGCGGTGAACTGACAACAGCAGGAGTGGGCATTGCTGATTGTGCCTGTTGTATTGGTTGGTTTTGAGCCATTTGAGGCAGCCTTGATTCGCCGCCTAGTAAACCAGACAATGCACCAATGACGCAAGCAGCAACAGCAGCGCCTCCACCGAACCATACTAGCCTAGTAGAACGACGGCGCAAACGTGCCATCACCTGCTCAACTGTTTCTTCTAATGACTGTTGTGGTTCCGGTACTGGAAGAGTCCGTATACCTTGCCGTAGCTTTAACAGTCGGGCATACAAACGCTGAACTGTCGGATCGTCTGCAAGCCATTGTTCAACTTGCTTGCGTTCAGCAGCCGTCACCTCACCATCGAGGTAAGCACTCAATAACTCGAAGCGATCGCGCTTCACCATATCCATAGCAACACCCGTTGATTCATTGGTATGCTTTGCCGAACCATCTGGCAAATCTTTATGATCTTGCAATTGGGAACGGTCATCAAACTGAGAATCAGTAGTCATCTTAACATTATTACCAATTCCTACACGGGTAAACACAGCGGACAAGCATGAGAACTTAATCAATTCTTCTCCTGTTGGCAGAAGCACTCTGTAATTTCTTTAATATTCTTAACGAATTATCATATCTGCCATTGACCAAAGGACGGAAACTGTTCATTACGAATCTAGATAATTTTGCAACTGAGATTGCAATCTCGCTCTTGCTCTGGCTATTCTCGACTTGACTGTTCCCAAAGAAACACCAGTGATTTCAGCAATTTCTTCATATGCCAATCCCTCGATTTCTCTAAGAACAATTGTAGTACGGAACACCTCTGGCAAATCAGCGATCGCCTCCCGCAGTTGCTCGTAAAACTCTCTAGTCGTCAGTTCTTCCTCAGGTCCGGGAGTATCTCCAGCAATTTCCCAATCCATTTCGCCATCGTCTACCGCACGGGGAGCGTCCAGTGACAAGGGACTAACAACCCGCTTGCGCTTGCGCAACTCATCGTAAAATAAGTTGGTAGCGATGCGGCTTAACCAACCCCGGAATTTGGCGGGTTCTTGTAATCGGTTAATATTCCGATACACGCGAATCCAAACCTCTTGAGCCAAATCAGCTCTGTCAGGCCAATCAGGAGCCAGATGGTATAGAACTCTATCAACCTGGGATTGATAACGGCGCAATAATTCGGCAAATGCCGCACGATCAGGGCGTAGTCCTGCTTGACAACGCAAAATTAGGTCGTGGTTTGAGATTTTGTCAACTTGCACCGAAACTTCTGGAAGTCTCGTATCAACCGTTGACCAGGGTACAGTAATCGATTGACTCATAGATCGTACTGGCTGTAAATCATCCCTATCTATTAGACCTGCTAATGAGCAGGAAGTTCCTTTATTGAGTGACGGATTTATGACTGGAACACTAGGGTATACTAACGAGTGGTAGATACGTGGCGGCACAAACAACTTCTTGGTGAGTTTTTTGCATAGAAACTTGCCTCCTTCACCCTTGAGTCATTACGTAATCCAGACACGGCAATGTTACTTATACTTGTGCAATATTAAGAACTGACCACATACGCTTGACATATTTAAGTTACGCAATAAGGACAAATATACAAGCAGGCATTGGCTCCCCACTAGTGCTTCATAAAACTTTATTCCCGTGGCAACGTTACTACGAGGTTTGGTGCTGTTTCGGCTTCTTGTGGGTAAATTTTGTTATTTGTATTTGTTTGCTCGCTGACTTGAACTTGCAAAAACAGATTTAAGGAAAAAGTAATCGTAACCGCTAGTAATAGTTTTTCCAACATGGTTTTTTTCTCCCCCACACCAATAATCATTGATTGCTACATTTAGTGAAGAGTTCCAAAGCGAGTAAGGTTTCTCACCTAGACTTTTTGATCGTCATTGCAGTAGCGGAATCCCCATAGCCCTAGTTTGCCTGGGACTATTGACAAATTCATGAGGGAACTAATAAGTATTTATGAATTTTTAGTGACCGAATCATGAGGGTATCAGTTTAACTATCCGTAAATGCTATTAATATTGCAAGCTCATTTTGACTTGCGAAGAATTCAGGAGTCAAAACCCGAGAGTAGAAACTCACAATGACAAAGACTTGCGACGGGAAGTAGGATGTAATAAAAAAGAGCATTCCTCACACCATGGCGCTCACGCGTCATTTGCATGGCGCACTCTCAGTAGAGCGGCTTTGTGCTTTAGCTCCAAGCCGGGAAGCCCCGCGCTCTACCCGCTCTTGGTGAGCGTCGGGAGTATGTCACGGTAGAGTAAGCTAGGGTAAGCTGATAGCTAAATGGAAGAAGATCTGGGTCTGCTGGAGAGAGACGATGGCGATAGTAAGAAACGACTCATTAACGCGTGTAGTGATGTTGCTCTGTTTTGGTACAGCAATCCTATCTCTGGCTGTCCATTGGCGCATGAAGACTATGACCCCTCATACCCAGTTAGGAACAGCAAGTGGAAACGTTTTATCTGGGCAAGCTTGGGCAGCAGAAAAACCGGGGCAAGTGACGCAGGAAAAAAGACATAATCCAGTTGTCTATCATATATCAAGCTTGCTCTCAGGTCAAGGTTTCGCTCAACAGAAATCTTCTCAAAGCCTGGCATCTGGAAAGAATCAATTGATAGTTGATTTGAGCGATCGCCGTGTTTACGTTCAACGTGGGGATCTCGTCATAGCAAGTTACCCAATTGCTGTGGGTAAGAAAGGTTGGGAAACGCCCACTGGTTCTTTCCAAGTTATGTATAGGCAACTCAATCCTACCTGGCGTCACCCGATTACTGGCAAAATATTTCCGTCGGGTGCTGATAGTCCTTTAGGAGACCGATGGATTGGTTTTTGGTCAGATGGACGGAATCAAATTGGCTTTCATGGCACACCAGATGATGAAGTCGTAGGGAGTGCAATATCCCACGGTTGCTTGCGGATGCGTAATCCTGATGTCCGCATGCTTTACAACCAGGTGAGTTTGGGGACGCCAGTGGAAGTACGTCAATGATCACTCATGAGTCATTTGTCTTGGGTTAATGACTCATGAGTGCTCAATACTCTGATTTTTGCTCAAAATGGGGTGCGTATGCTTGGAGTAAGGTACTGACTTGGCGCAAAACCTCATTGCCAGTGTTTTTAGTTCCGACAGGCGTTCTATCATCATTTGGTCGGTCTAGGTTGCGGGCGATCGCCTCGGCAACTTGCTGGGCAATCAATTCCTCAAGTTGTGCCCTTGCGCGTTGGCGTTGGTAGTTGGCACCTTCTTCTGTAGTAGCATATAGGGGTGGTAGGCGGTTGAGGGCGTAAGCGGCAATATCCCCAACATCTAGAGAACTTTCGCTAGTCGCTTCAATTTCCGCTACACGAGATATTGCCTCTGTCAGTACCAACTCTTCCATAACGTTGATAAATTGTTTGCGTGGTACCGCCACCACATCCCCACTCAACAGCGACACCATCAGCCGATCCAACGCTTTGTACTCCTCTATTGAGAGTTCACTAGCGCTATCACAGATTCGCCCGACTTCTGCTTCCATTGCTGGTGTAAGATAACCATCCTGGAGAGCTTGTTCCACAATTTTTTCAATACTCATAATGCTCATTATCTTTCAGCAATCCAAGCAAGGTGGGTACGGTACCAATCAATCCTATTTATTTTGCCCACTCATGAGCCAATAATACGCATAATACGCAAAAAGTTACTATTTTACTCCTTGATTTCGCCAGGGTACCGGGTCAACAGATTTGCCATTGACATAAAGCCCCCAGTGTAAATGCGGGCCCGTGGATGCGCCTGTTGAACCGACTGCGCCAATTAATTCACCGGGTTTGACAAAATCACCTTCTTTAACATTAATGCGGCTCAGGTGCATAAAAATACTTGCCACTCCTTGTCCGTGGTCAATGCCAACAACATTACCGTGAACCCGAAATCCTTGAGATACCTTGCCTACCAAAGCAACCCGTCCAGCCGCCGGAGCAACAACCGGCGAACCGGCACCACCAGCATAGTCAATACCGCGATGATAGTAGTCATCTGCGAATTTTCCATTATAGTACCTACGTACACCATAAATTGTACTGACACGTCCTTTATTAGGTGCTATAAAAGGACCATCCCAAAACTTTTCTGGTGTTTTTATCGCCTTAAACTCTGTTGCACGCTTGAGTTCATACTCTGTGGCTTGTACCCCAGCTTTTCCTGGGGGTAGATTAATGCGCTGTACCGGGAATTTGCGATTTCGTACTTGTACTGACAAGTTCTGCACTTGACCTTCGCCTGCAATCGTAAGAGTTCTGGTTCCAGCTTTTTCCAAAGGCGTTGTCGGGATCAAAGCCCGGTACTGTCCTGGTGCTATTTCATATGTTGCGTAAGTCTCGGAACCATTAGTAACTGTGACATTGCTACCATTAGCTGGATTATCTAAACTGACTACAACTGATATGGTATCGCCAAGTTGGGGAGTTGCTGGATTGACTTGTACTTGTAACGCTTTTGCAGGTGCTGCCAATGCAAAGGGTAGCGTAAATATGCCAAGTACAACAGTGGTTGCACGCACGTTGGTTTTGAAAGCTGTCACGCTTAAACCCAGTAACTTTTTCCCAGAACTACTAGCGTAATATTCGATCGTCATACAGGAGCTACTAAAAATCTTCTTCTTTTGAAAGACAGACTAAAGTATAGTTTGAGTTTCCTAAATTTGCTGTAGTTGAAACAGTATTGAAATCATATGCTACCAAAATCTCATGTAAATTTTACGGATGTGGTAGTCATAAGCGGATTACTGAAATTCTGGAAGCCACAATTCTGATACCTTAAAACCACTGGTTCTAAGAGGATGTTTGAGAAGTATCAAATATTTTATTTGATTTCCTTTGCCCCCCTTAAAAAGGGGGACTTTTACCCCCCTTTTTAAGGGGGATCATTGATAAATTTTGGTACAAAACTACACTTTCCAAACATCCTCTAAGTTTAGTCAACGCCATACTAATAGCGTTGACAACTGTAACGAACTGACTTCCCACACTAATAAAAAACTTTGTATGCTGAAGCTTAATAGGTTTTAATAGTTCTTTTATAAGCTTGTGCAAGAAGATTTTAGGCTAATAGTTGATTTAGTTTCAGTTTTCGCCGTTGCCGCCTGTGGTGGACTTCTGGCGGCACTTTTGCGACAACCCGTTTTACTGGGGTATCTCATTGGTGGGATGGTTGTAGGACCAGCCGGACTAGGACTGATTAAAGAATTGATTCAAGTAGAAACTTTGGCTCAGTTCGGAGTCGCGTTTTTATTATTTGCCTTGGGAGTTGAGTTTTCCTTTACAGAACTTAAAAAAGTCCAGGCGATCGCTCTTGGAGGAGGCGGACTACAAATTGCCCTGACGATTCTAGTTACGGTTTTGGTGTGTGGACTCACAGGAGCGTGGGCATATCTTCCTGCTAAAGGAGTATTTCTGGGGGGAATTTTGTCTTTGTCTTCCACAGCAGTTGTCCTTAAATGTTTGATGGAGCGTAATGAAACAGAAACGCCTCATGGACAGGTGATGCTGGGAATTTTGGTCGTGCAGGATTTAGCGCTGGGACTGATGATCGCGGTTTTGCCAGCGCTTCACCAACCAGCAGAATCACTAGTCATAGCAGTGCTGTTGGCGCTGTTGCGGATTGGTTTATTTGCTGGTGGTGCAGTCGCCGCAGGCATTTGGCTCATACCTCCTTTGTTGCGACTGCTAGCCCGTACTGAAAGCCGAGAATTATTTTTATTAGGCGTGGTGGCGCTGTGTTTAGGTATTGCCCTACTGACAGAGTATATGGGGCTTTCTATCGAAATGGGGGCGTTTGTCGCTGGTTTGATGATTTCAGAGGTGGAATACGCCGACCAAACCTTAACATATGTGGAGCCACTACGAGATATTTTTGCTTCTTTATTCTTTGCCTCTATTGGGATGTTAATTGATCCAGTGTTTTTGTGGAACAACCTGGAATTAATTCTAGGACTGGTGACACTGGTATTTGTTGGTAAATTTTTGATTATTACGCCACTTGTAAAATTGTTTCGCTACCCGTTGAAAACAGCGTTGCTCGCTGGGTTCGGACTAGCTCAAATTGGGGAATTTTCCTTTGTTCTTGCCAGTGAAGGACAGGTGCTGGGGCTGGTTTCAAGGCGGGTGTATTTACTGATTTTGGGAACGACAGCAGTAACATTGGTGCTGACTCCTTTTGTGCTGCGTTTGGTGCCGATTATATTTGACTGGGTAGAATCAATACCTTGGTTAAAGCCCTATTTAAGCGGGGAAGGTCAGCCGTTGGAAGTTGCTGACGAACTACCGATCAAAGACCATGTGGTTGTTTGCGGTTATGGACGAGTGGGACGAAATTTGGTGAAGTTGCTACAGCAGCACGATTTGCCTGTGGTGGTGATTGATCAGGCAGAAAGTCGAATTCAGCAGTTGCGAGAAGCTGAAGTTCCATATGTCTATGGTAATTGCGTGAGTTTTCACGTTTTGGACACTGCGGGAGTAAACACAGCAAGGGGAATGGCGATCGCACTTCCTGACCCCATGAGTACACGTCTTTGCCTGAAACGCGCTTTGGAATTGTCTCCTAACTTGGATGTCGTTGTTCGCGCTACCAATGATAAAAGTATTGAGGTGCTTTATCAACTTGGGGCGCGGGAAGTTGTGCAACCAGAATTTGAAGCGAGTTTGGAAATGGTCGCTTACATATTAACTGACTTGGGTTTCAATACTGCTATGGTGCAGCGAGAAATGCAGGAAATCCGCAATCGTCATTATTTGGATTTGCGACCAGAACAATCAGCGTCTGAGGTTTCCCGCGATTTGCAACAAGCAACTCAAGACCTCAACAAGCGTTGGTATCCCTTACCATCTGGTTCACCTCTCGTCGGTATGACCTTAGACGAAGCAGATATGCGCTACTTAACAGGGGCGAGTTTGATGGCAATTCGTCGCGAAGGAGGTGAAGAAATAGATTATCCTCCGGCTGAGACTACCTTGGAAGAGGGCGATCGCCTTTTGGTTGTTGGTTCTAATGATGAATTGGCGGCTTTGGATGAATTCGCCAAAGGTCAAGCTGCTGTTCCTGGAGAAAATAGCGCTTGTCAATGGGTAACTATCTCAGCCAACAGCCCAGTTGTTGGGAAAACTCTTGCAAATTTGGACATCCGCAACCAATATGGGGTCATGGTGCAGGCAATACGGCGAGATGGTAAATTTATCCGCTTTCCCGATCCTAGCAAGGACTTACAACTCCACGACCAAGTTTTATTGTGCGGTAATTTGGCTTCTCTAAATCAACTTGTACAGTTGCTTACCCCAGTTCGGGAAATACCGCTCTCTATCCCAGTGGTGAAAGCAGGCGAAGCAGAAGCACTCAAAGAGTTTTTACCGATGGATACTGTGCTGGATTAGGTCAAAGAAAGAAGACAGAACAAAAAAGAATAGACATCTCCAGAAATTAATTGTGCGTTGTCTACAATCCTTGTAGAGACGTGCCATGGCGAGCCAGCGCTGCAGGAGGGTCTCCCTCGTGCCGGCTCTGGCGTCACGTCTCTACATTTTGGAGAGGTCTAATGAAGAAGATATTCTTTATTGTTCTTTGTTTCGTATATATGCAATGGCTTGCTTCCACACAGTCGTTTGCTCGCTGTTTTCATCCACAAGACACACACATTGTGCGTCTTGCCATATCACTTTCCCGGTTAATATGTCGCCAGTAAGCAGTTTTAATTGAATTGTCGCTGCTTGTTGAATCAGGTTTTGTATTTGCCGAACGCTAGGCAGTGAGGTGTCAAATTCCGTAATCATACTTATTAGTTGTTAGTCATTAGTTATTAGTCATTAATTTAGTCGTAACTCACAATTGACAAAGGACAATAGACTAATGACATAGAAAGTTAAACATACTTCATCGATTTTGGCAATGGCAATCGAATTTACTAAGTATCACGGTCTGGGCAATGATTTCATCTTGATTGACAATCGCTCGTCATCAACGCCCGTTATCACTCCCGAACAAGCAGTTAAGTTGTGCGATCGCCACTTTGGTATCGGTGCTGATGGTGTTATTTTTGCCTTGCCTGGCGAAAACGATACTGACTACACCATGCGGATTTTTAATTCCGATGGTTCAGAACCAGAAATGTGTGGCAATGGTATTCGCTGTTTGGCTGCTTTTTTAGCTGATTTAGAAGGTGACGCCAAAAAGAGCGACCAATATCGCATTCATACGCTAGCTGGTGTGATTACACCCCAACTCATGAGCGATGGTCAAGTTAAGGTGGATATGGGTATCCCCAAGCTACTGGCTGGTGAAATTCCTACCACTATACGCCCAGCTAACGAAAAAGTCATTAATCAACCGCTAGAGGTAGCAGGGAAAACTTGGGATGTTACCTGTGTCAGTATGGGGAATCCTCACTGTATTACCTTTGTAGATGACGTTGCAGCAATTCCTCTGGAAGTCATTGGTCCCGAGTTTGAGCATCACCCAGCTTTTCCCCAAAGGATAAATACAGAATTTATTCAAGTGGTGCGTCCTGACTACGTGAAAATGCGGGTATGGGAACGAGGGGCTGGTATTACTTTGGCTTGTGGTACGGGCGCGTGTGCGTCCTTGGTCGCGGGTGTATTGACGGGGAAATGTGAGCGTAAAGCTACAGTTGAGCTTCCTGGAGGACCTTTGCTAATTGAATGGTCAGAAATTGACCAACGGGTTTATATGACTGGACCAGCTGAGCTAGTGTTTACTGGGAAAATCGGCTAGTGTGCATAAAAAATGCACAATTCCAGAGCTTCTTGTAGGGTGGGCATCTTGCCCGCCGATGATTTTAGATATTAGGACGAGCGAGATCCCTACCCTACAAAAAATATGTTACCTACACTACAAAATTATTGGGGTCATTCAGTTGTGCAACCGAAACATTCTCTACCCTGATAAACGGTCGAGCCGGAAGATTTCCTGAACCATCACTGTCAATCAGAATTTCAGTATCTTTTCCTCTTGCGCCAAAGGATATGTAGCCATCGGCGATCGCATTAGTTCCGTTGTAGCCACCTGTGACAATGCTATCAAGCAATTGACTAAAGTCAAACTTGTCAGCACCTACTGTAAAGTCCAGAATGTTGTCGCCTTCATTAATGCTGTTGCCATTACCATTTAATGTGGTGTAAACAATTACGTCATTACCACCGCCAGTGGTGATATCGTCTTGACCACCAAAGCCAGTAATTCTGTCACCAAAGGCAGTTCCCGCTATGGTGTCCCGACTCGATGTACCATTAATCACATTTATGAGATTAAACCGAGCTAGGACGGGATCATGGTCACTGTCTTGAACGGCAAACTCTGAGTTGATGTGAACCGCATCAAATCCATCCAGTTTACTGAGCAAATTGCTACTGACCAAAATATGATCCAGTGTTTGGGAGTTGCCGTCAAAGACGTAGCTGTATCGCTCGTTCTGAGGCAGCGTTTCAATCAAAGTCGTCAGTCCAGCGCTTTCCAAGTTGTTGACGGGGTTGGAAAACTCAAAGTCATTTAAGTCACCTGCTACCACCACATTGGCATTGGGGTCAATAGCCAAAATACTTTGGACAAAATCTTTGACTAAAGTGGCTTGCTGGTTGCGCTGCGTCTCACTTGTAAGCGTTGGTGGTTGATTCGCTCCGAACAGGGGTTGGTCGCCGCCTTTGGAGTTGAAGTGGTTGCCTACTACAAACACAGTTTGACCGTTGAATATGAATTCACCCACCAAAGGTTTACGACTGTTGTTGAAGGCAGAGTTGGTAGGGTCAATTAGACCAGGACTAAAAGAAGGCTCAGGAGCACCACCCACGTTGTTGACTGTGGTGGCAGAGGTGGAGGTACCACCGGGGCGGTCAACAAACTGTACGCGCCCAGGATTGAACAGGAAGCCAACTCGGATATTACCACCAGGTTCTCCGCCGTTGGTGTCATCTACTGGGTTAATCTGGCGGAATTCATAGGTGGGACCGCCAGCAGATGCGATCGCATTAATTAATGTCTGGAAGGTAAGACTTGCATCAACGACACTGTCATTTGTTGGTCCGTTGTTGTCCTGAATTTCTTCCAGGTTAATGATGTCTGGGGATTTTAGGTTATTGACTATTCGGCTAGCGAGGTTGTTAAACTTTGTCGCAGCATCACCAGGGTCAAGGTTTTCTACGTTGAAGGTTGCAACTGTAAGTTGGTTAGCGGAGGGAGTCAGGTTGGTAACTTCCCGCTGCAAACCACCAGAGGTAACGCTGGGCAGAGGTTGAGTATTCAACAGCTTGAAGTTGCCAAAGCTGTAGTCAATGACCCCAACAGTCGCCCCGTTAAAGCTATCTCCGACGTTCACCTGTGGCTCACTGGTAATAATCGCATCATCAATAATGATTCGTTCTGGGTTAAAATCACCAGGCTGAATCACAATGCCGCCACGAGCCGTGCGGACGCTAGCGTTTGCGCCGTTGTCTGCCAACACTGGGATTTCACCATTATCACTGGTTGGTCCAACCGCCACAGCATTATTGACCTGCACTAGCATTCCTTCCACGCTTTCGTAGAAGTCGATACCATCTTGCGCTGGGTCAAACAACGTAGCAGCATTTTCTACATTGCCATTTGCGGCATCATTACTAATCACTTCCGTAGGAATTGCTCGTCCGCCATTGCCAAGAATGGTGGCTGTTGGCAAAGCATTGCCACTCGACAAGGTGACAATTGATGAGCTGCTAATCTGAGTGGTGGTGAGGTTATTAGTGCCACCAGAACCACCAGGGCGGAACTCCGACACTGTACCGCTGACCGTTACCGAGTCTCCTACAGCGACTGTCGGTGCAGAGCTGGTGAAAACAAAAATTCCCTCTGATGTTTTCTCGTCATTATCCGGGTTAGGGTCTTGCAGGTAAAAGCCGTTGGAACGTGTAGCTGTGACAATACCGGGAACGTTACTCACCGTCTGACCATTTAAAGGTGAGATATGGGCTGCACCTTGAATGTCATGGATCCGAACAGCTGGAGGAGGCGGTGGGGGAGGAGCATCGACAGTAGAGATAGAAAAGTTATCTATTCCCAAACCGTGATCAGCACCAGAGTTGTCTACATCTTGCCAGCGCAGCCATATTTCTTGACCAGGAGCAACATTCAAACCACCCAAAGTAGAAGACAAAGCAGTGCGGTTTGCTGTTGCGTTACCATCTAGAGCACCAGCAGTTGCTGTGGTTACTGGACTGGTGAAATCTAACGTATTGAAATCAATCCAGCTACCTGAAGTTAAACTGGTTGCGCCAACTTGATATTGAAAATCTAATATTTGTGGACTAGTATTCCCAGCATTTCTCCACTGCTCGCCTATGTAGCTAATGTTAAGCCCGGTAATCGTGTTAGAAGTGTTGTTAACAAAACGAGCTCCATAATAAATCGTGTTTGTACTGCCAGATGTCACAGATCCTAAAGCTCGCTCTGTGCTGCCAGTAGTACCAAAGCTGTAGAATGACCCTGTATTGCTTGAGCCAGTACCTGCTGTATAACTAGTCCTATTGGAGTACCAGCCAGAAATAGTGGAGTCATCATTCCACGAATTGGTGCCTGAATTGGCTAACGAATCAAAGTTTTGAGAATAAGGACTGTTCAGGTTAATTGCGGGCATGGAAGCTCCTCATTTACTCTAAAGATAAAAACGAAACGAATAGTTTCAGTCGAAAAAGTAGGGATGAAGTTAAGAACGACAATTTCAACTTGTCCGCCGCCTGCTAGCTGTCGCTCACCCAAAAGCGAGTCCCAATTTTTCATATGTGTCTAAATTGACACATTTTACTTAGGGACACTAGGAGAAGGTTGTTACTAGCTATTAAAATTTCTCTACTAAATTTGGACGAGGGTAGATGTAAGTGTAGACGCTCAACTTACCCATGATCATTTAAAATCCACTGTTTTTTCATACCCTGGCACAACGTGTATATTACTACGTTATTCATTGTGTTATTTACGGTTATTAATTAATTTAATGATGCGATTTTGATGTTCTTGAGCAGGTAGATTGCAGTGTAGTTCACCTTTTAAGGAGAAGTATGAGCTTGCTCTCTATAGCATGACTTATAAATTACTCTAATAAAACAGAATGTCAAATTAATTTCAGTTTTATCAAAACGATTACGTGTTATCACTTATGGATAAACTTATAACTATAATTGCTGAAGATAAAAGCAAAGTTAAGTTAACTTTAAAAGTAATCTGGAGTAAAACTAAAACTTTAACGCCCAAACTATAAGGTAGAAGTTCATTAGGAATATAGGGGCGTGGTAGTGATGCGATCGCCCTAGCATTGCATATGAACAGTCCAATTTACGTCGCCCAAGAATTACTCGAACAACAAGGTCTTTCTACAGACGCGTGCTTCTGCAGGAGGTACGCGTCTGTACACTCTACATTTAACCTTGAACCAAAACTAAGGTTTGGTTTTGACGCTGACAGGACCATAGACAGAAGTCTGACACGCCAAGCGGTAGTTTTCCGGCTTTCTCTTAAGCATCACCTTTTCTACGTCCGTCCGGGAAGAAAGGTTTTCCATCCCTTCAACAATTTCCACAATGCAAGTGCCACATTGACCGGAACCGCCGCAGTTAGCCAGTTTTGCCAGCATCTTGTAAATGGGGATGCGGTTTTCTAAAGCTTTTAGCCTCAAGTTAGCACCATATGCTGCTACAACTTCCTGATTTTCGTTGACAAAATTGATTGTACTCATGATGCAATTCCTTGTGTTATTCAACGTTTTGTATTCCAACACAGGTGCTACTTACGCTGCATATTATAGAAAACTTGTTATGTTTACGTTTACGTTGGTAATTTATTTACCTTTCTGTAAGTTTATACGAAGTTTCTCTCTGAAATCTCGCAAAATCCCAATTTCCCAACAATAAGGCAACTGGCGTGGCAGCTTTGCTCCCCTGAATAAATCCAGGGGATTCAAACAAGCAACAATTATCGCAGAGCGGCACAGAAGAAACGTGAGTTAGAGCGTCGTAAAACAGCGTATGCTGAAACTAATAACCGTCGTGTTGTCAACGAAATCTTGAGGCATGGCAAGAATATAAAAACTGAGAACGTCTCAGTGAAAGGATGGCAGAAACGCTACGGTAAAGCCCTAGCTGCCAAATCTCCAGGATTTGTTCAATCAGAATTGAAACGCAAAGCTGAAAACGCTGGCGGTTCGTTCATCAAGTTCTCTATTCAAAAAACCGCACTGTCTCAAACTCATCTAGACGGTAGCCGCATCAAAAAGTCCTTGTCGGAGCGAGTTCACCGGGATGTCACAGGAATCCGTGAACATCATCGGGATTTGTTCAGCGCGTTTTTGAGTAGGCATGTTAATCAGGATGTGTTGGTGTTGCAGGATGCTCAAAGCGAGTATCCAGGGTTGGAACCAATCTTGTTGGAGGCGCACCAACGTTATTTAACTCGCAAGCAAGTAAGCGCGTCTGAAAGCAGGAAGCCTGGTTCTCCCTCAGAGCGAGTCTCCAATGAGCCACTAACCGCTGACCAGATAGCTGAATCGAGCAAAAAGTCAACCGAGGATGTGGCGTGAATCCCCGTCGCTGTCTTCGCGGGGAGGGTTCAAGGTTAGATTGTCGTGCAATAGTACAGGCACTTTTCCTGATGGTGAGTATTGCCTAATTTGTGAAGAGGATTCTGGTGTGTAAAGAGGGATGCGAATTTCGTTGAAATTCAATCCCAATTGCTTCATTGCCAACCAAGGACGCAGTGACCATGATGAGTAATTCTTCTTGCCAATCACCAGAATAAGCTGTGTCATATTAATCTACCTCTACCACTAATGTGACTACACAGAATAAGAAGCAATATCGCCAAAATGTTTTGCACCAACCTCTATCTTCGATAACGCTGTTCAATCCATGCAAGGATATCAGCTTCAGAACCAGAGCAGAAATATCCTCCTCTCTGAGGATCGTAAGCTTCCCAATAGGTGTTACCCATGCGATCGCGTCTCTGCCAAACTTGCAATTCTTCAGGACTTGTTAGCGCATAAATGAATTTTTGCCAAACTTTATACAGCCATGAGAAAGAGAACGAGGTTTGCCAGTTAGCTTCTGTTTCTGCGTTTTGACTAAAAGCAGTGCTGAAGTTTTCTGACTTCAAATTGATATCTTTCATAACAGCAGCCTTAATATTTGTATTGCAACCATGACGGTAACAACTCTTGTGTTGGTATTCAAAACATGATGTGCATAGCTTCTATAAATGGCATTTATAAATTAGGGAGAGAGGGAGAAAGGGAAGGAGGGAAGAAAATACTCTGCTTGTTTTGCTAGGTGCGACAGTTGGATTACAATAAGTACTACATTGAACTCCCGGATTTGCCATGAAACTTTCTCAGCTTCTAGCCGTCGTCGCAGTGGCAGATAATGGTAACTTCAGTGAGGCAGCCTTGGAATTGAACCTGTCTCAGCCAGCTGTAAGTCATGCGTAGACGCGAAGCGGCTTGTCGCCAGACATCGCCACACTCGAAGAGGAACTGGGCGTACAGTTGTTTGTTAGAGGTCGGCATGGTGCAGTGCTGACACCAGCAGGAGAAAAAGTTGTTCCTTATGCCCGTTTGGCACTGCAAAATATAGAAACAATGCAAAAGGAAGCAGATCTGCACAAAAGTTTACACGGTGGAAGCGTGCGAATAGCTTCTTTTCGTAGCGTGGCAACCCATATTTTACCAGAAGTGATTGCTGATTTTCGTTCCCGTTATCCTGAAATTACTGTCAACATAGCGGAACGGTTTGGTCATATTGAAGTTGAGCAAGCTCTTCGTGATGGACAGGCTGATATTGGGTTTACTTATTTACCAACATCTGCAGAATTTCAGGCTTGGGAACTGCTACGTGATGAATATATTGTTCTCTTACCTCCAAAGGCAAATATTCCTGCTGACCAAATTACATGGGAAGATATAGCCGCTTATCCCTTGGTTTTGCTGCCTTGCTTACCTTGTGGTCTTGCACTACATAATCATCTCAAGGCTAAAGCACCGCCGATGTGTACTAATTCTTCTATTGTAGAAGATTCAACAATTGTCAGTATGGTTTTAAAAGGATTGGGGGCTGGTATTATAGCACGTCTTGCAGCTGAACCTATTCCAAAAGAAGTGCAGGTATATAGTTTGCCAGTTCCCTTTGAAAGAGTGATTGCTGTAGCGATTTTGGCAGATGCTTTACACACTCCAGCAGTCTTCGCGTTTTTAGAAACTCTCAAAAAGTACGCTCAAGCAACTACTAAAATATGCAATTTATCAAGCCAGTTTGTCTCCACGACAAGGAAAAAATAGAAGCGTTTCTGCGGCGTCATCCTTTTTTGCATTTGTATGAGCTTGGAGATTTAGATGACTTTTTTTGGTCATATACGAACTGGTACGCACTTCAGGATAGTGACAGTATCCGCCAAATCGTACTGTTGTACGTTGGTGCAGAACTTCCTGTTTTACTAGGTTTTACTGAAGGTTCTGGAGAAGAGATGAGTGAACTGCTGCACTCGATTTCACATCTTCTGCCAAAGCGGTTTTACGCCCATTTAAATAGTAATACAGTAGAAATTTTTGCCAAGGACTATCAAATTCAATCTCATGGAATTTATCACAAAATGGGTTTCACCAATCTCTTGTATTTAAATTCATATTTAAATAAAGTAGATACATCTTCTGTAGAACAGATGTCTCAGTCAGATTTGCAGGAGCTAAAAGCGCTGTATCATCTGAGCTATCCAGGCAACTGGTTTGACCCAAGAATGCTGGAAACAGGGCATTATTATGGTGTCCGTCAAGGAGCGGTATTGGTGAGTGTGGCTGGTGTTCATGTATATTCACCTCAATATAAAGTTGCAACACTTGGCAATGTCACAACACACCCAGATTTTCGTAAACAAGGTTTGGCAACAAAGGTTTGTGCAAAATTGTGCCAGTCATTATTAGACAGCGTGGATTACATCGGTTTGAATGTCAAAGCTGACAATACAGGTGCAATATCCTGTTATGAAAGATTGGGATTTGAAAAAATTGCCGTTTACGGAGAGTATACCCTTGAGTTGAAATAGCTTTGGTAGTTTATCAAAAGTTTTCTCAGACACTCACTATTGTAGGGTGGGCAGTGCTTACCGTATTTTCCGAGAAGATCCAGGTTTTGCTAAGCACTGCCCACCTTACGTGTCGTTCAAAAATCAAATAGGAGTCCTATAGTTGATCAAAAGTTTTCTCAGAAACTCACCTTCTTACAGCGCTTTCAAAAGGATAAACTTTAAACCACATGGTAGGGGCACTTAGCCTTGCTCATTGGTGTCAACTTAACGTTCAACCCTTTATTCCACGTTGATTTACCCCACCCCCAACCCCTCCCCTTGCTAAGGGGAGGGGAGGTGCCTCGTTCCCAGCCTCAGGCTGGGAATGCCTACTGGCACAGGCTCTGCCTGCCTTACTTGCTCAAGAGCCGCCCCACCGCATTTCCAGGTACAACCTGGAAACGAGATTTTAGAAGAGTTTTGGCTTAAGTTGACACCAATGAGCAATGTCACTCTCATCCTCTGGGGGATTGGTATTGAAATACTCGCGGATAAAATCGCACCCTTCCCTGAGTAAATAATCAAAATCCCACCGCCACAGTTTCACCGTCTTGTCAGCACTGGCCGTTGCCAGCATCTTGCCATCCGGGCTGAAGCTGACGCCCCAAACCGTGTTTGTATGCCCAGTCAGGGTTCTGATTTGTTTGCCGGTGCTAGTGTCCCACAGTTTCACCGTAGAGTCAGCATTTGCAGAAGCCAGCATCTTGCCATCCGGGCTGAAGCTGACGCCCCGAACCATGTCTGTATGCCCAGTCAGGGTTTTGATTTGTTTGCCGGTGCTGGTGTCCCACAGTTTCACCGTCTTGTCAGCACTGGCCGTTGCCAGCATCTTGCTATCCGGGCTGAAGCTGACGCCATTAACCGAGTTTGTATGCCCAGTCAGGGTTTTGATTTGTTTGCCGGTGCTGGTGTTCCACAGTTCCACCGTGTTGTCAGCACTGGCCGTTGCCAACATCTTGCCATTGGGGCTGAAGCTGACGCCCCAAACCGTGCTTGTATGCCTAGTCAGGGTTTTGATTTGTTTGCCGGTGCTGGTGTTCCACAGTTTCACCGTCTTGTCACCACTTGCTGATGCCAGCATCTTGCCATCCGGGCTGAAGCTGACTCCATTAACCTGATTTGTATGCCCAGAGAAAGTTTTGTTTTGTTTGCCAGTGGAGGTATCCCACAGTTTCACCGTCTTGTCACCACTTGCTGATGCCAGCATCTTGCCATCTGGGCTGAAGCTGAGGCCCCAAACCCAGTTTGTATGCCCAGTCAGGGTTGTGATTTGTTTGCCAGTGGCGGGATCCCACAGTTTCACTATCTTGTCATCACTTGCGGTTGCCAACATCTTGCCATTGGGGCTGAAGCTGACTCCATTAACCTCATTTGTATGCCCAGAGAGGGTTTTGTTTTGTTTGCCGGTGGTGGTGTCCCACAGTTTCACCGTGTTGTCATAACTTGCAGAAGCCAGCATCTTGCCATCCGGGCTGAAGCTGAGGCCCCAAACCAAGTTTGTATGCCCCTTGAGGGTTGTGATTTGATTACCGGTGCTGGTGTCCCACAGTTTCACCGTGTTGTCACCACTTGCAGAAGCCAGCATCTTGCCATCCGGGCTGAAGCTGACGCCATAAACCCAGTCTGTATGCCCCTTGAGGGTTTTGATTTGTTTGCCGGTGCTGGTGTCCCACAGTTTCACCGTCTTGTCACCACTTGCTGATGCCAGCATCTTGCCATTCGGGCTGAAGCTGACGCCATTAACCGAGTTTGTATGCCCACTCAGAATTTTGATTTGTTTGCCGGTGCTGGTATCCCACAGTTTCACCGTGTTGTCACGACTTGCAGAAGCCAGCATCTTGCCATCCGGGCTGAAGCTGACGCCATAAACCCAGTCTGTATGCTCAGTCAGGGTTTTGATTTGTTTGCCGGTGCTAGTGTCCCACAGTTTCACCGTAGAGTCAGCGCTTGCAGAAGCCAGGATCTTGCCATCCGGGCTGAAGCTGACACTATAAACCCAGTTTGTATGCCCCTTGAGGGTTTTGATTTGTTTGCCGGTGCTGGTGTCCCACAGTTTC
>NZ_CAWUDP010000131.1:0-23800 GCF_963920835.1 Scytonema sp. PCC 10023 | reverse complement strand
ACTCTAGACCCAGATTACCGTAATTTGTGGTTCAATTACCTGAAAATTGCTGTAAATCTTACGTTGAAAAATAACATAGCCCTGACAATTAAGGGGGCATTTGCCCAGCGTATTTGTCCCGACGCCACTACCGCCAACCTTCTCCTGTCGGAGACGCTGCGCGAACAGTGTGGCGTCCGTGGAATTGCGGAGGTTTAGATGGCTTACGCAATTTGCAGAATAGAAAAAATTAAGAGTTGGGCAGAACTCTCTGGTAGCGCTCTGCACACCACCAGAGAGCGAGAAACACCCAACGCCAATCCCTCAGTAAATAACATTCGACTGATTGGCAGTGCTGACGAAAAAGACCTTTTGGCACTTTTCAAAGAAAAAATTGGTAACCAAAAGATTCGCTCTAATGCAGTTTTGGGAGTAGAAATGCTATTGAGCGCTAGTGCCGAATACTTTCGTCCCAACGATCCAACTGCCGCAGGAGTGTATGACCAAAAGCGCTTGGAGGACTTTGCAACTGCCGCCACCCAATGGTTACTAGCACAGCATCGAAATCTCGTGGTCAGAGCTGAGTTGCACTTAGATGAAACTACTCCACACATCCACGCCTATATCGTGCCACTGGACAAGAACGGTAAACTGAACTATCGGGCACTGTACGGTGGCAGCAAAACCAGATTATCAGAACTCCAAACTAGCTTTGCTGCTGCTGTTCGACATTTGGGCATAGAACGGGGTATCAAAGGCAGTAAGGCTACCCATACAGAAATTCAAGATTATTACACTGATGTCAACCGCGACTCCCTCAACCTCAACCTAGAACAAACTCTGCCCATACCTTTAGCCCAAGAGCCAGTGCAATTGTATCGGGAACGGGTGAAAGAAACTCTACAACCCAAGCTTGAGATTATCAACCATCAGCTAAGCGATCGCCAACGGGCAATCATAGCTCATCAGCAGATGGAGCAAAAGGCAAGAGCGAGTGAACAACAAAGACAGAACTTGGAGCAGCGCGTGCAAAATCTGGAATGGTCACAAGAGTTATGGAAAGCAGAAGCTAACTTACTGCGAGACTTACCTTTGGAAGATGTGGCTTACCATCTGGGACTTTATCTGGATGATAAAGGCAAACATAGGTGGAAAGGTCATGGTCACATCATCAACATCAAAGGTTCTAAATTCTACGACTTTGCTAGTGAGCTGCGTGGAGGCGGTGGTGCAATTGATTTGGTAATGTACGTGTTGGGCTGTAGCTTCCGACAAGCTGTAGCATGGCTATACGACCAAGTTGGGGAATCAGCAATGCTTCAAGCAGTTACCCATCATGGTCGCAGCCAAGCGCAAGAGATTGCGCTTACAGAGCCAGCACCTCAGTTTGTTCCACCAGAGGCGGATGAAAATCGATGGTTTGCTGTACAGCAACACTTAACAGTAACGCGGAAACTACCTGAGAATTTGGTTAATACTTTGCACTCATTAGGATTGATTTATGCTGACACCAGACAAAATGCCGTATTTTTAATGCGCTCTCTCAATGGGAAACTAACAGGTGCTTTCCTTCGTGGAACGTATGGTAAAAATAACTCCTTCATTGGACTTGCTAGAGGTACTAAACGCACCAAAGGTTGGTTTCACTTAACTATGGGTGGCAACATTAGTGAGTCAATTGAAAAAGCAGTGCTGGTTAAATCTCCGCTTGATGCACTATCCCTAGCAGTGTTAGACCAGCCAAAATCAGAAAGAACGCTGTACCTAGCAGCAGATAGCCCTCAGTGTCTACCTGTGGAGTTTTTAAGTAAGATACCAAAGGTAATTGCTGCTTATGATAACGACGAGAATGGCAACTCTACTTTCCAGGCCATCAAACAGATTTTGTCCCACACAGCTAGACTTAAACCAAAAGCTAAAGATTGGAATGAACAGTTGGCTCAGCATGGCTTTTTCAACAGCGAACTACAACACAATCAAGCCGAACTATGACAAAAATTTTGTAGCTGAAAAATCGTCTTCCATGATTTTCAAGAACAATCGGTGATTGCCTCAGCTAGATTTTGATGTTTCACCATTCCTGTAAAATTCAAACTCTCAACCGCTGTCACTTGGCTCTCTAACTCGCGCTTCTGACGAGAGTTTATGCAAAAAAGTTTTACGAGGGTTACCAGGATATTTTTAAGTAGTATTACTTATTAAAAAAGCGGTTAATCATGATAATTCTACTGATTACAATCACTTATACTAGTGCCATTATTTAAGGAAGTTAAATTAACAAGAACGGTGTACAAAAATATATTGGTATGGCGAAATAGCCAAAGCGACAATACCGCTAACGCAGCACATCCAATGTAGAGTAAAAGGGTGAAATTTAGCTCAATTAAAGACGAGCAGAAAGCTGTGTTTACGCAAGAAATCAGATTAAGTCGCAATAAGAGTTCCCATTATCAAAGGGGCTTTTGGCTGCAAAACTTATCAGATCTGCCGCCTAACTCACATCTTGCACCAATAAAAATTTATGTAATTTAGTCACTCAGTATTAAACCAAAAGCCCTTTATGAGCGCGAGAAAAGCCAATAAAAATAATGTAGCTTCTGAGCGCATCTTTTTAGCTTATACGGTTTTATACGGTGAGGTGCATTCCGGTGAGCTAACCTACTTTGTTACCCCGTCAGCCAATTGTCAATTCTGACCTTCATATGGAGAGCGCATTTTCTCGCATCGCCTTTAAATATGGCTGAGATTTCAACGCGCATACAGACTATGACACAAGCATTTTTGCAAAATCCGAATGAAACTGAAACACCTTTGGCTTTACTAACCCGTTGGAAGTGGAAACGCTTCTCTTGCAATGCTTACCAACTTCCAAACGGTGAGTTTGTGATGAGCGATCGCCAAATGGCACTACCAATGGGACAAACTACAAAAAAGGCGCGCATATTTCTCCAATTACACCAGTTACCCAGTACCAGTATCCAGGTAGCCAATCGTCAGGTAATTGTTGCATATCCACTATCAAGCGTTGCGGCTTACTGGCAATATCTAGTGGAATATAATTTGATTCCACCCAACCTTTACTATTCAATCAATTGGCAAGACCTGATTGCATCTATAACAGACATAAACTCAATCAAGGTGAAAATTGATGCAAGACCAACTGAAACAGTGTCGGAAACCCGGTTTCCAGCAAGCAATCCAATAGCTACCTCTGTAGTTTTCAAGCTAGAGAACAAAGTATTTCTAGAAGTGCTTGCGCTCTCTAACTCAGAGTACCGCATTAGAATTGAATCGGGGCTGAGTTTGATTGGACTACCCATCAACTGGTTATTGCAACTTCCTTGGTCTCCACGAAAACTGAAAAAGCTGGAAAAACAAGGCTTTTCTGGAGCAACTAAACAGTGCAAAATTCAAACCCAGGAAGGAATACAAACAGTAGAAACTCTCAGCATAAAAGATTGGCTGATTATCTGGGAATTTTTCGCTTGTCGCGGTAACAGCAAAGCTGCTGCTATTTTAAGAGCTTGTGCTGAAGAAAATATTCCAACTCGTGTGGAAAAGATGAAATTGGCTTGAGTAGTGCAACTTAACTTTTAGATATTTGCCATACTCTGAGATAGGCAATTAAGTCAAGAGCGTAATGCTCCAACACAAAGCCGCGAAAGGCACAAGAAGTAGTCGGCGTAGATGTCGGCTACTTCAGAAACGGTTGTCGGGCAAGGAGCGACGGTTTCAGAGTCACACCAATCACACCATCAGCTACCGTTTAGTGCAGCAAGCCAAGCAAAATCATCAGGTCATTGCCCTGGAAGACCTGACAGGAATTCGGGAACGCACTAACAAGTTGCCTAGAACTAAGGTAGAGCGACGTAGGAGCAATTCTTGGAGCTTTTACCAGCTGCGACAGTTCTTGACCTATAAGTGCATCAAGTTTGGCGTAAAGCTTGTACTGGTGAATCCGGCATACACCTCTAAAACGTGCCATAACTGCCTGCACATCCATCCAGTACAGGGTAAGTCTTATCGTAGGGCTACTGAAAATCCTAACCTCAGTCCTGATTGCAGGTTAGGGTAGTTTATTCGTCTTCTCAGGACAATACGCTCTTGCTACACTTCTTGCCACAAATCATACTTATCACGGCTGTAGCACGGGATTGATTTTTAATTCAGACAAACACTCCTCAAGCGACAACCCTTGTAAAATCTCCCACCATTGTTCTGTATGCCTCATGTAAGCAACATTAAAACAATCTTTTCCTACATACTCCAAACGAGCAAATTTTGATTCAAAAGAAGGAGATATGGCTCTAGGACTAGGACAATTAAAAATAGAACAAAAGTAAAAATAATTGCGATACCACTTGCCAAAGATATCTACTCGATAATTCCAATCATTATCTGTGGGTGGAGATTCGATATATTTTGGCTTGAATTCAGTTTCAATTAATTCATTACATTTTTGCAAAACTAATTGCTTCTCATCCTCTGGAACTTGGGGCTTCGGCTTTTTAGTTGTAGAAGGAAGCCAGATTTTTTTGGCTTTCTTAGCCATGAGATTCACCTCATCAGAGATTAACACAGCTATTTTAAGTATTGGTTCAGCTTACCATCAATTAATATTTTTAAAGGAGCTAAAAGCAGTAATACAATGGCAAGGTAGCAATTGAGAAGAGCTGCCTGGTTGCCACACGAACTGACCAAACTGCATTCATATGGATTTATTTGACCACAACTACCAACAACAAATATTAACACAAGCCCCCTTGGCTGCGAGAATGCGCCCCCGTACCCTAGATGAATTTGTAGGACAAGACCACATCATTGCACCAGGACGCTTACTCCGTCGTGCGATCGCTGCTGACCAATTATCCTCATTAATCTTCTTTGGTCCCCCAGGCACAGGTAAAACAACCTTAGCTCGCATTATTGCGAATACGACTATTGCACACTTTATCGCTATCAATGCTGTTCTTGCAGGTGTCAAAGACATTCGAGATGCCATTTCAACGGCAACTGATAAGCGGAAATACCATAATCAGCGCACAATTTTGTTTGTAGATGAAGTACACCGCTTCAACAAATCTCAACAGGATGCTCTGTTACCTTGGGTGGAAAATGGTACAGTGATTCTGATTGGCCTTCAACTATGTAGCGTTCGCGCAAAGTCTCCAGGGCGACTATCCGTTCATCTTCATTTCTATCCCAATACTCAAGGTGACTCAGCCAAAAGTCTTCTGAAACTGGACAACGATAAACAGACACTTCGCAAAGTAATATATAAGCGTATTTGGCTTCTTTTTTCAGGCGAACAAAAGTTTTTTCTAGTCGAGAGCGCACATTTCTTCGCAAAGTACGAGTAAAGCGATCCAGTTTAAAGTTATCTTCACCAGCTATTTTTCCTTCTTGGGCTTCGGCGATCGCTTTTTCAACTTCCTCTACCTCGTTTCCATATTTGTTCCAGTAAGCAAGAACATTACTATCAAAAGGTTTATTTTTGATTTCTCCAGCAATAACCCGCAGCGCCAGAGGATGTCCCTCATAAGCAGCCCCAATTCTTTCTAGGTATGCTCTACCCGCCGTTTCTTGACTTACGTCCAAGCCTATCTTATCAAATAGATCTATGCGCTCCGACATATCTAGTCCAGTTAGCAGTTGACAGTGCCAAAAGTTGCGAGAACGCGTACCAACTTCCTCAATTTGTTTAGGTAAATCTTGAGAAGTTAAGATGACACAGCTAAGACAGGATTCTGTTTTCAGAAAAGCGTTAAAAAACTTCACCCACCATTCATCTTTAAAATCGCTCCAACCTTCTTCCTCATTCCCCTGCAAAACGTTCTCCAAAGAGTCTATCTGTACTAAATAACGATTCTCGCTTAGGTATTTCACCAAGCGATTTAATAATCGCTGCGTATCTTTTCGGTCATCTGGTGTAATTAACTCGCCCCATTTCTCTAACCAACGCGCTGCAACACTGGCAAAGTCAGAAGCTTGTTCCTCATTATCAAAGTTTTCTTGGTGAAACCTCCCCCAATCACCTTCAAACCAATCCTGTAACTCCACTGCCAAGCGTTCGCCTAAACTCAGATCTTGCACCAATAAAAATTGATTTAATTTAATTACTCCGTATTAAATTAAAAGCCTTAATTTAGCGATAAAAACCGATAAAAATCAGGTAGCCTTATCGCGCATCTTTTTAGCTTATACGGTTTTTTACGGTTAGGTGCAAGATCTGAGTAAAGCAGTTTTACCAATACCTGCGATCCCAACCAAAATCAACAAGCGACAGGATGCTTGGACGCGATCGCTCAATTCCTTAATCAAATTTTCCCGACCAACCCATTCATTGTCATAAGCGAAGAAGCTAGGTATTTTGGGAAAAGTCTGTTTGCGATCACGTGCTGGTAATCCTGGTAATACACGCGGTGCAAGTTCTAACTTCTCACCCAGTGGGGGTTTGGGGTTCAGGGGTTGATTGGTGAGGCGACGGTAGAAGGCTTGATATCCCTCTTCGGTATACAAATCGTACCGACTAAACGCGCGAATCATAATTGGAATAAAATTTCCATCCCCAGAAGAAAATACAATGGGGACAAATTTTGTACTTTTTACATGAGAATCGTAGAGTTCCTGAGAAATAATAGCTCCTTCCCAAGTCACTCCTCGTCCTATACCTGGTTCTTCTCGACCTCGGAATCGGCGATCGTACTGCTCAGTACAAACTACAACCACAAAATCAGCCCATTCTACCTGGTTCATCATCCACCGGGGCCACCCCTCAGCAGGCGACTCTTCGTACTGGTCGATGTTACAGTCCACACCTTCAGCCCGTAAACGGTTAGCAAGGGTTAAAATTCGGTCTTTATGTTCCTGAGAGTCGTGGCTATAGCTAATGAAGACTTTTGGGGCATCAAAACCAAAATTCATAACTTTGTTGGCTTAGGTATAAACTGATTACATTTAAACCTATGATAATCAGCATAATTGCGGTTATCGCTTTCTATATATGAAGTTTTGATAAAATTACTCTAAATAATCTTGACTAACTACAACTCTTAGGTTGCATATCCAAATTTTGAGCGTTGCTCCCGCTAAGTTTACAGCCAAGATTCAACAGACAATGCTCTAACTTGTTGAATTCGGTTAAAGTCGCTATCAGCTGAGACAACCGTTAGATTGTGTTGCACAGCAATGGCAGCAATCCAGAGGTCATTCTCGTCGAATCCTAAATCAGTAATTTTAGTTTTTCTGAGCTTACTTTTCTCTCGTGGACCAAACTGGTTGAACAAAGCTGCTTTAAGTTTTCCGTATGTTTCTGCTGTTACTTCATCAATTCTATAGACATATAAACCTTGAAGAAAACGCCTCACCAAAGCTAAGTTACTCGAACTACGTTGTGAGCGCTCTGCCATGTCAGTTAATTCTCCTTGGACAACAACACAAGTTGTCACTAGACTACTTTCTACTTCAGCAAAGCGGCGCAAGATATTCGGTTCTCTTAGAATCGCATAGCTACAATGGTTTGTATCCAGTCGGTACATTATTCAAAAGGGTTATCGTAGTTAAATTTAGCTTTGCCACGAGTTGCATAAACTTGTTGGAGACATTCTTCCAAGTCATCTGCTTCCCAGCTACCAACAGTCTTCAAATGTTCTAAGAGTGAGCGACCTGTTGATTGGACTGTTGTTTGCTGTTGCGTTGCAGAGGTTTGAGTTGCATCTACTACTGACTGGGATTCATGCTGTTTAGTTTTAATAAACTGCAAGAAATCAAGCGTCTGTGGTAAAAGCGATTCTGGAGCAGATTCAATTTCTCTAAAAAGTTGTTCTTTGATATTCATTATTTCTATTTTTTTTACACTTGCTTCATAAATCAATTTATTAACATTTTACTGTTTTTACTTCAAATGCTCCAAAAAACATAAAAATACTTTATTTTCTGGGGCTATACTTCTACTAATTAAGAGACAAGCATCTGAAAAAAAATATACTTATCTAACAATATTTTTTCAATTTCAAGTGCTAGATGTATTCCTAAAAACTTATCAAATGGCAATTCAACTAAGACAAAATCCGGTCTGATGGTACTGAAAGAATGTTGCCCAAATTGCCGATGCTTGGTTAGAAAGGGTAAAAACTATGTCCGGAAAATTATCTTCTCCAATCAATTAGCAGTTGGACAATTGCGTGGAGTGCACTGCCCCTTAGAAATAGCCAATCTCCAGTCCTTCACTTGGTATTTCTGCATAATTTATCACTTGAATCAAACGCCAACGGTTTAACAACACCCTTAGACTAGAACGATCGGGCAGCAAGGGCAGCAAGTGCTCACCCGTTCTCTGTTATCCCACTTGAGGGCAAGTACGATGTTTATCCTGAGATGGCAGCAGTCAGTTTGTGGACGACAGCAACGGACTTAGCCCTAGTCGGCGTCGAACTCTTACGAGTATTGCATGACAAGCATGCCGCTGTATCGAGAAGAACGTACAGTAAGTAGGTGCAAGGGTTTTTTGTTAGTAATCCAACTGCTGAATTTTCTACATAGGCTGTTCCTTATTTTGTTGAGGCTCCTGTGGCAGGGGAATAAATTCCGTTTCTTGAGGCACTTGCTCAAACCGTCCCTCCTGCCAATCCCGCTTTGCTTGCTCAATGCGATCAAGACGGCTTGAAACAAAATTCCACCACTTGTGCCGCTTTCCCACAGGTTCACCTCCAACCACAATACAGCGAGCATCGCCCTCAGAGGAGATGTCTACCGATACGCCTGAAGTCAGAACAGCTAAACGATGTTGCTCCAGAGGGACACCGTTAATTTGCAGTCCTTCAGTCACGCTGTAAACCGCTTGCTCACTGTAATCGCCAGGTAAAGTAAATTGCGTTCCAGCAGCCAGTTGCACATCTAGGTAAATCATGGGTGAAAACGTTCGCACCAAAGAAGTGTGACTATACGCTTCTCCGGCAATCAGTGTGAACGAAACTCCTGCATTTTCCCAAGTAGGCAAATCGGTTGCTGGATGATGCCTGAACCAAGGGTCAGTTTCCTCATGCTCGTCAGGAAGTGCTACCCAGGTCTGAATTCCGTGAAGTGTTGCTTCTTTACTGCGTTCATGGTCGGGTGTACGTTCTGAGTGGACAATCCCTCGTCCTGCTGTCATCCAGTTCACGGCACCAGGATGAATTTCCTGAATGCTGCCTACACTGTCGCGATGCAGTAAAACACCTTCAAACAGGTAAGTGACTGTTGCAAGGTTGATGTGCGGATGCGGTCTGACATCAACGCCCTTGCCGGGTGGAAACACTGCAGGACCGAGATGATCAAAAAAGATAAACGGACCTACTAGTGTCAGAACATTTGAGGGAAGGAGCCGACGGGCTTGAAACCCTCCCAGATCTTGAATATGTGGCTCAATGATGTGCTGAATGTAATCAGTCATGATGAATGTTGAAGGGGTCGTCTAGGTAAATGCAGGCAGCGTCGCTAAGTTGAGCAAATTCTAGAGGATTTTAATTTGAACTTGATTGCGGTATCGGTGATCGCCTTTAGAATGACTTCCAAGTTTGATAGATGCCGAAGTGGATTGCACCTTTAATAATTCTTTTGTTGCTCATCCACAAAACACCACAACCATTGCTCTCCTAATTCCGCTGAACTGATCACCATATGTCCGGTTTCCTCATAGTGACGGCGAGAATGCTGATGTTCAGACGAGTCACAGCACAGCATCTTGCCACAAGTCTGACAAATGCGAAGATGCACCCAGCGACCATTAATCCGAATGCACTCTTCACAACGAAATACAGGGTAGTTTGCTTTAGAGATTAGGTTTTCCTTCTTCAGTTCATTAAGATGTTGGCAGGGCATAAAGCTTCCTGATAAGTGGATGAGTTGGAGTTGCTCATTGAACGCTTCCAATTCTAGAGTCTAACCTGGCAGTGCAATGTAGAAAAGTCGATCTCAAGCAAGAGTGACATAATTTAATCGATGCCCTCATCCATTAGGCGACACTCCCATAACTTGGCGTAAAGCTAAAGAAAGTGCCACCAGGTGCTAAGTGGTTGAAAATACAGGTATGATTGGTTTTTAGCTATTTTCTTTCAAAGCACACGCTCATTTTACACAGTTCCGGTTTCTAGTAGTGTCGGAACATTTCTCCCACAAGGCGCGAGCGTCTTGATGAATTTTTGGCATCAAAATCAGGACAGACTTGGATAAATAAGGTATATTCAAGCAAAAGCTATAGACCGATATTTTCTCCCCAATAACTTCTAATTGGTGGAGCATACTCGCTACAATCGGGAGAACTGGCAGGCTGTGCAAATCCCCGTGCGCGATTTTCAATTGCCAATATCCGGTCTGTATCCCTTACATACAAAGGAACTATTGCTTCTCGTTGTTGCAACAATATGGGTAAATCTATTGTCATCGGTTTACCTGCACCCCAGAGCGATCGCGCTGCTTTCTCCACCATCCGCGCCAATTCTGCGCCAGTACAATTCACTGTCTTATTAAGAAGAATCTTCCACTCTTGTTGGGTGAGGCAATGCTCCCAGAGGGAGCCGCCCCTTGAGCGATCGCCACCATCCCTGTAACGCTCGTCAAATCGTGCCGCATGAAGCGAAATAATCTGCTTGCGCTCAAAAGCATTGGGAAAACCCACATAAAAAATTTCATCAAATCTTCCCACCCTGGTGAGTTCTGGTGGTAACGCATCTAACCTGTTGAGGGTGGCAACGACAAACACAGCACTGCGCTTGTCTTGCAACCAAGTGAGCAGCGTTCCTAAAATGTGTCTGTTACCACTATCTTCCCCAGAAACGGCTGCTCCCGTAAAAAGCTTATCTAATTCGTCAAAGTAAAGCACTACAGGAGCGCAAGCTTCTACCTTAGTTAACAGGCGCTGGAGGTACGCTGCTCCACCCGCAACAACTACACCTGTATCAATGCTAACAAGAGGAAATCCCAATTCCCGCGCCGAAACGTTAGCTGCCAGGGTTTTACCCGTCCCCGGTGGTCCCACAAGCAAGCATCCTTTTGGCAGTGGGATGTTTGCAGCGCGTGCATCTGTTTGGAAATCACGTTTGGCATCTTGAATAAAATGCCTGAGGTTATCCAGTCCGCCAAAGTCATGCACATTCGGTTCTGGAACAAAGTTGAGATTGAAGGAACGAAACCGATTGATTTTGTAATCAAGAAGCGATTGCACCAAGCGCATACTATGCGATCGCACCCAGGAGACATCACTCCCAGGAAAACCATCGCTGTTCAACACCGCCTGCCGCAACCCTGCTTTGATATCCTCAGTGTGTAGCCCTGCTGCCGCAGTTGCAAGGCTTTGCACTAAATCAACACTCACCGCAGCACCAATTAAGTTAGGCAGGTAAGTTGAGATTAAATTCTCTATCTCACTGGTACAAAGGTAAGGCAATTCTAAACTTTCAATTAACGCACTCAGGCTTGCAGGTAATTCTACTTCATCAGTCACAAGCAGAATCAAGAATTTAGAAGTTTTTCGTGCTGTAATATCCGAATAAATATTAATCAATAATTGTCTAAGAATTGCCCCTTCCCGTTCCTGCATACAAGAGGGTATATTTTCTAAAATGAAGACACCATTAGTATCAGAGTTTTTAAAGGATTTTAAGGCAGCAATTGCACCACTACCAGAAGTCACCTCTGCTGCTCCTACTTCAAAGCTATCAAGTAGAACAACTCGTTCCTCGTCATTTGCTTCACACTCCATCCTTCTAAAATGTTCAGGCTCCCCCAAATTCCATAAGTATAGTGGCAATCTTAAATGAAAAGTCAATGTGTCGTATAACAACCTAAGAACGTTTTGGCGTTCTCGCACAGGAGCAACAATAGAAATAACCGCTTCTCCAGAGTCAAGCAGCTTGTTCAACTTTGATAAATGATTCATCTTTCCCATTGAGATGAGTTTTGACTTTGAACAACACTCAACTGGGGTCTAGCACTAGCTTTGTTGGCTTCTTGCGATGATTGAATCGATGGCTGAAATGCTTCTAATTTAGGTAACATCTGCTCGAAATAAGCTAAATCCCGCTCGCTCATTCGGCATTGTTGCAAGCCTTTACCCACCGCCAGCAAAGCCCCACGCCCATCTTTCGCTGCTATCAATACTCGACCGTCAGGAGCAGCTTTCCATTTATAAGAAAATTGACCATCAACACTAACAGTTTTACCTTGCCTTTTGGCATAATCACTTAATGCTTGGGAGATTTTTTGAACTCTGGAAAATTCCTCGCTTTCTCTAGCACCAACGGGGCTAAATGCTCCTTTTAAACGTTCTCCTGAACGCACTTGCTCACATAGTGCAGTTAACTCTTTTTTGTGATGCTCGTTAAGCGGTGCGCTATCTTTTGCTAGCCGTACACCAAAGGACGTATCCTGAAACTGCAAGATAGATTTACCACTATCATCTTGCAACTGATAAGACTTCCCAGAACGGGTCATGGTATATCCTACTGCATAATAAACGTTTGAGCCTGGAACAGCATGGCTGGTAAATACTTGTTTAAGTGCTGCTGCTGTTTCACGGATACGCGCTCGCTCTCTAAATTCATTCCAAACCTGACCAACAGTATCCCTACATGATTGCCACCAATTAGGGTTATTCTGCTCCTGCAATCTTTGCTGAATCAGCTCTTCAAATTGCCGCTGTTGCAATGCTAACTGTTGTTGATGCAACTGCCGCATCTCGGAAATCTGTGCCATTAAATATGCTTTTAATTCACCTTCAGGCAACACATCAACAGCTTCATTCACACTTTCAATACCTGAATTTATGTTCTCATAGGATGGTGGAGTAGTTAAAGAATCACTTCCTGCAGATATAGAAGTAAAATTTGACTCTTGCTCTTGTTGCGGCAGTTGTGAAGGTTGGTTAGTCAGTGCAACTTTAATCGGTAATTCAGCTAGTTCTTCTCTTGGCTCAAATACCTTTTCCGGTTGGAAATCATCAGAATTTTTTTGGCTGGGTAAAGGTTGCTCTCCCGCCAATTCCAAATCTTTTTTAAAATATTCATTAACGACTACCTTGCCATTACGGTCAGATTGCATGACAACTTTTTCATCTACTTTTAACGTTAAACTTTTCACTCCGCTAAGGGTTTCACCAACAGGTGTATTTTGAAGTAGCCCTAATTGTTCAATAATCTCTGGAGTTAAGGAAGCAACAAATTTGTCACCAACCATTCCATAAACAAGCTTATTACCAACTCTAATCTCAACCTGTTGTAAGTTTTTATCTTTGGGAATGTTCTCTGACTCCTTTTGTTTATCCAAAAATTCCCTAAGCCAAGCTTCAACAACTTGTAGATACTGCTGAGTAAACGAAGATGAATCTCCAGGGGTCACACCAGAAATAGACATTGAAAATTACCTCATTTATTTATTAATAATTTGGTAGAATCCGATTAAGAATGACTTCAGTTTCGATAGTAAATACGACCAATTCACCATCAAAGAACCAAGCGAGAAACTCACTCCTGACTCCAGGCTTTCGAGCGCCTGAATACACCATTTCCCCCAACAAAACACCAAGCAATAATCCTGATTGGTCAAAAATTTCGACTGATGAAGGTACAAAGTCCAAGCGCACGGGCGATTTTTCCAGCGCTTCCTGTACGCGAACCAACCACTGAGGATACTGCTGTAACAAAGCTTGACAACGCTCACTTATCAATTTTTGAAATTCAGACATAAATTCTCCCTAGAAAACCCCTGCTAATTCTTCCGCTGTTACCTCTACAGGTTGAGTTGGTATCGGGAATAACTCTTCCACCAATGCCAATCGTTCGCTGAATTGACGAGAGCGCTCTACATCAGTGACAATGCCTCCAGAGTTTTGAGCAACAAGCCGCTCCCGAATAACATCCCACTTACTCTCTGCCCAGTTCATTTCCTCGATGTCAGTTTTTGGAACCTTCACTGCTTGCAACAACGGCACGTAAGCTTCGTTCCCACGAGTATAAGCTGGGTTGATGATCACAGCACGACCTGTTCCCAACTTCGCAAACTGGGCGGCTTCAAACAAATGCCGCTTCTGGTTTTGCTCTGCAAGTGAAGTAGAGACCCCTCCCTTGCCCGTACTCCGAGATTTGGATTTGAAGTTCACCTCCATCTCGCCTAGGTAGTCTGAGAACAATTTGGCACTCTCCGGGTCTTGTGGGTTAAATATAAATTTCGTCGCCGTCCCTCCTAAAATTGCCCGCGCCAACTCCTTACCGTAAGCTTTTTCCAACTGTGAAATGTTTTGGTACCCCAAAATCCCCACAAATCCGTCTTCTCGGTTCTCGTTCAACCAATTTACTAATGCTGGCAAGTACAAGGTGGGTAATTCATCGAGTGACACCACCAGAGGGTCTTTTCTGGGTAAGGTGCGCGATACATTGCGTGATACTATCATGTGCAGAATGGCTGCTAACAGTGGTCCGACAATATCCCTGTTATTGCGGTCTAGCCCAAATACAATTAACTGCTTGCCATCCAAGTCCAAGGGGAGGGTAGTCTTGCCACAGAATGCTCCGACAAAGTCGCGTTTGAGAAACCGCTGAAACATCCGTTGGGCAGTACCAATGATAGACGCAGCAGTTTTTTCTGAATCTTTCACGCTGATGAGCTGAGAAAGCGGGCGAGTCGTCCACACCTTGAGCTTAGATTTAGATGCAGCCTCTAAGCGAACTGGCAACTTCGGTAAACTGAGGATGGCTTGGGCTGTCATTAAGTCGCAGTATTTGTCATCTCCAGTGAGGGTGGCGATCGCTTTCGTCACTAGCAAAATACCTTCCACAAGCGAATCGCCTGCTTCCTCAAAAAACTTGTCACCGCCGCCGTCTGCGCCGCCTTTATTAAAGTTTTTAGATACTACCTGCGCTAATTGTGCAGCCGAAATTGCATCCTCTTCATCTTTGATTAAGTCCAGGGGATTGCATACTTCTGACTCTGGGAATCCTGGCGCAAACACGCGCACCGTGTAGCCCCGCTTCATCGCATACGCAACGGCTCGTTTAGTTTGAGCAGGAAATTTAAAATCATACAAACAAACGGGAAAGCCTTGGTCAAAGGCACTTCTAATTAAGGGGTCAATGACGCTGAAAGTCTTACCCGAACCTGCTGCACCGATGGCAGCAATTCCTCTCTGGGCATCGGGGACATAGAGTGTGGGGCTAGTATTGGGTGACGGCAATACTTTAGTCCACTCTCGCCCAGAGGGGGTTTTAAGCAACCCTTGAGAACGCCACTGAAGCTGCAACTTAGAGCGCATTTGTTGAGGCATACCCACATATAACGCCACGTTGTTGCGGGTCGTCTTTTTCATCTGCTTTTTAGCTTTTTTTTGAGCCACTGCCCGTTCTTTTGCACCACCCCAGTAACTCGTGGCAATCTTGCCTTTTTTCCTGGCACCATTCATGACAGAAAAAACACCCACCACTATCAAACAGCCCAGCAGCATCAGCCCAGATTGGGTTTTGAGCAAGCTTCCTAACTGGTCAGTGACGCGGGATATAGAAGACTGTGAGGATGCTGGGGCAACTGCGACGTACGGATATGATGATGTACTATTCATAACTGGCTACTCCTCAATTCAAACCCTGCCCCATTTGAGTCAGCTCCTCATTGACACGTACAAAACCTATACCTTGGTAGCAGTATTGGGTACGCGATACCATGTGTGCGGTCGTTGTAGTCTGCGTGATCACCAGACAGGAAAAACCATTGCGCACCCCGTCATCCACCTTGAACAATGCTTCCCCTTTACTCAGATCTTGCACCTCTCCGTACAAACCCAGCTAATGTAAAAAAATACGCGATAAGGCTACCTGATTTTTGTTGGCTTTTATCCCTAAATCAAGGGTTTTTATTTAATACTGAGTTATTAATTTACATCAATTTTTCTTGGTACAAGATGTCAGTTTAGGCAATTTGGGGTCAGCGATCGCTCGCAAGAGTATGGTACCTGACTCGTGGTAAACCGCATACAAGCAACCACCTGCACCGCATAGCTGCGGCGATTGGAAATCAAAGATGTATAATTTTCCTCTACCCCGATTAGGGAGTTGGAAAACTTTCACTTTATTCACTTCGACACCGCCAGTTGAGTTCTGAGTTATAGCCTTTTGAATAAGTGACGCTGGGGCGATCGCCTTGGCAGGCATCCAAACCTGTTCACTGCCTTTCCTTGAATGATAAGTCATCCTAACCAACAAAGCGGGAACCACAAATAATCCTACACACCCCAACGCCAGTAGTACTTGATGGTATGGGGATTTAACAATAGGAAACCAATTGATTCTTGAGTACATAATTCGTCCTACTCCAGGCGTGTAAAATTTTCTATTTTCTCTCCCCCTGCTCTCCCTGGTCCCCCTGCTGCCATAATGACTAATCTTTGGGTTTTTGTATCAATGCAAAATTTCTTTCCTTCAGCTCCCGCTGCCTTTCTTCAGTAACTGCACCCCATAAGTTGCATCACATTTTGATAGGATTTAGCTGCTTTTTCGCCGTAACTTTTAACATTGAGCTTTCCCTGAATATCGCTCATCTCTGTGTCAATTGGTATTCCAGCACCCCCAAAGTGCATCTGTGCGACTCGTTCAATTAACCGCTTTCCAGTAAATGGTTGTCCCGTTGTCGGGTCAATTTGAGAAGCAGCAAAGGAGAGCAACGCAGTAGTATCCTTTGCAAATAGTGCCTCTTGCTCTCTGGCGGAGAAATACTGCATCAATTCTGAGCCTGTAACTTGCTCTCCTTTATCCAGCCGCACTATAAACTGCCTTCCACCAGGCTTACTGGCAATTAGCGAACGTACATCCGGACGATACGACATAAATTGCATTGCACCCAATTCGCGACCACAATTACCAGAAGAGTCACATACATAATTACCCACCGAATCGTAATTTCCCTCAATGCTTGATAAAGCAGCACTCAAAGCGTCGATATTCGTATCCGATGAATGAAGCTTCTTACAATCTCCTTCAGTTGTTGGTAGTAAGTTAGATAATTTATTTGCTGAGGAATTAGGAGAATTTTTAAAGCTATATCCAGTACTCTTTAACCCCGTAGGCATAGAAACTGAATTTTCACCAGCGACCGTTATTGAGCCTAAAAAGATAGGTTCCTTTTCTTTGTAAGTCATGAAGGGAACTGGACCAATAAAATAGGGTGTACACCCCAAATCTACAAAATTATTCCGCATACAAACCCGGAAAAATAAAGCTTGGCTCATCATGCCATCCACTTCCGAAATATCCCACACCACAACCTTAAAAGCTGAACCAAAAGGATGACGACCTGTAGGTTCTTTGCCACCATTAACTGAACTAAGAATTCCTTTACCACCATTCACTAACTGATACTTACCACTCACCCAAGCTTGACCCAAAACATTCGCATTACCGGATAATTCGACGTGGGCGCAATTTTTTTGACATGACACATCAAAGCCTTCTTTATCACTGCCTGAGATAGTGCGCTTGCGCTGTTGTTCGTCAGTTCCAAAGGCAACATCCACCTTGCCAACCGTTCCCCCGACTGCATTAATGGGGTTGGGAAACTCGTTGAACGGCACTTTACTTAATCCAGGGATATTTGAAATTTTGACTCCTTGCCAATCTTTAAACGCAGCAATGGGGGTTTGTTCTAAACCTGGAATTGCATCAAGTCCATACCCAGTCATTGGTAGAGACTTAAACTCTAAATCTTGTAAATGGGGAGATTGACTCAGTAATTGACCAATTGTTATCGATGGGTCTATAGGTGTTGATAATTGAGAGTTGAGTAAGTCTAATACAAGTTTAATATCGGCAAACGGTACTTTTTTAAGTGATGGAATTGCCTGGACTAAGCTGCCTATAGTTTGTAATTTAATTACTCCAAAACTTTCCAAGTTTACTTTAGTAAAATCCAATCCGGTAATACTGGAAATCTCACTCAAACTAAAATTTTGCAGCTTAAAACTATCTTGAAAGTCGCCTAACATCATATATTGGTCTGGGGTTTGACCAGCATTCCAACTGCGCGAGGGGTCATAACCCAGCTGCTCTTGTAGTCCCTTTGGCGCAATGAAACTGCCACTTTCACCAATTCCTGGCATCTTGTTAAAAGTAATATTTGCCCAATTTGGTAATTTTGCGCCATTCCAAGTAGTAGTGGGAATAGAATCTAAAAGGGTTGGTTGACTTTCGCTATTGAAAATGGGTGATGTTGTTGATTGAGATAACACATTTTCGGGCATTATCCCAATCAAAACAAGGATTGAAATCCGTACAAAAATCCCAAATTTATTGATGATATTGATGAATTGGAAGCGTTTCATTAAACAAAACTTCTGTTTTTGGAATCAAAGTATTGTTAACAGTTGAATTCAGTTGGGAGTTAGTAATGTTACCCATTTCCTGCAACTTCGTTACTAACTGCATAGAAATTCCACTGGTTTGTGCTGCTATTGAAAGTAGTTCGCCTGAACGCACCTTTGCTAAGAAGCTGATAATGCGATTCCACAGCACAGAGTTTTCAATGATTAAACGTTGGTTTAAAGCAACTGCTGCACTGGGATACCAGTCAAAATGTTTTTTTCTAGATTTGGGTCTGGAAGCAACGGGGGTGTAGAGGGACTTTGAGGAGTCATTGCACTTGTACCCCCTTCACTAGCAAATACCACAGGCGTTGCTTTAGGTGCAATAGAAATAACTTCTTGTGGCAACGGTTGTACATCTAATGCAGATGGTGATTGAGTGTGCGTTGGAGTTGCAGTTGTAAAGCTCGTCTGCAACTTAGTATCACCACTGCCATAACTTCCCAAACGACTCATTGCCAGCCACTGTTCCAATAGCCCTTCGGGCATATGCTTTGTAAACGGGTCAACTTGTGGCACACTTGAGGATTGTTTACTCTGCATTGTAGGTACAGAGTTGCGAGGAGCAGAACGAACCGTTTGTAAGGCAACATTTTCTACAGTCGGAACCGACCTTTGGCGGACTGGGAAACTTTGCTGTGCTACCCTAGGTCGAGGTGAAATTGGGTATTGAGGTGTTGTATATTGAACCACTGGTTCAGCACGCCGGATTTGCGGAGTTGGAGTTGGTTTGCTAGTGGGGAAAGTGCGATCGCTCCGGGTATCTGCCCGCATTGCCCCTAAAATTGCCGCAGTTTGGGCGTTCTGATCTGCAATCTGCTTCATGACATTCTGCGTCACCACTTCCCCTTGAGCAGCTTCAGCTTGTTCCTGGACCTGTTGAATTAGCTCGTGGGTTTTTTCGACTTGCTCTTTAGTACGCTGTTGACCCGCCTTACCAAGTGTCATATCAGCCACAGCACGAGTCACCTGGCGGTCTACCTCGTTTGCAGTGCGTTCAGCATTATTGATGGGGACAGTGGAATGAGCTCCTATTTCTTCCACTTTTTTCCTCGTTTGGGTAGGGTCGGGTAAGCCCAATACCCCCATTGTCTCGTTAATTGCGGCTTGTAAATCTCCTCCCAAAGATTCAGCAAGTGGTTTGAGCTTGTCACCAATGATCGACGATACATAAGCATTCCAAGAGTCCAGTTGCTGTCGCAATGGCTCGAAAACTTTTGCTCTTAGGCTATCGGGCAACTCTACTGCACTCGCACAAGCAAGTCCACTAGCAGAAATAGCGATCGCAGTCAAACTTCCAATCGTAATCTGTTTAAACTTCTTCATAAATCAGTTCTGTTCACCATTCAAAAATTACCGAAGAAAGGCATAAATAAACGCAAATAAGTTAAGAAAAATTAAGGTCTTAAAATCCTCTTTCCTTCTGCCTTCAGGAATTAGTTGCGTCAGCAACGAGTTGTTTAGAAAACTCGGTTAAACCCACAAACTTGTCGCGGTGTCGTTGCATTGCCGCTGTACGCTGTGCTTGTTCATCGGGATTATTGGCTACAGCTGCCAATAAATTCAATGCCGGATAATACCGACAAAAGGTAAATATGCCGTTGTCGTCCAGAAGCCATTGCGAGTAAAAACCTGACTTTTTTGGAAAAAAGCTTTCAGTGGCATTGCGTGCAATAATCTCTCTGGGGTACTTGAGAATTTGCACGAAACTATCAACTGCCGAAGGCTGAATGCGACCGATGAGGCGAGTGGTTAAGTTCTGAAAAATCTTTGCCCCACTTGGAGAAGCTGCGATAGTGTCAGGGTCTTGAGCTGATAAAATCACTCGTATCCCAGCTTTAGCACCGTTGGCACACAATCTGCCGACGAGGGCTGCAATCGAATCGTATTCAAAAAGGATTGGACTTTCATCAATAAAAAATACACTTGCCCTTACAGCCAGCGCCCGGCGTAAGGCTGCACTGTACGCACTCAAACTGAGAATGGCGGCATCTTCATCATTAGATAAGTTACGCAGTGCAAAGATAAGTAGCCTGGCATCGCTGTTAAAAGTTGAGGGTTGGGAAATTGCCTTACCCACTCGACTGGAAAGCCAGAAGCGTAAGCGCAACTTGACTTGCTCTAAGCAAGCTAAAGTCAGTAGATCACAAACTTTTAGAAACTGACGTAATAATGGGGGTTTCAGCCCTCGCTGACAAGGAGACAAACAGCTTTCGTTTAAGAGCGATCGCTTTAAGGTAACTAACCGTATCGGCTGAAATGTTGATTAATAGGTTCTTTTCTTGTGTCGGAGTGTTTTGGTGGAATGCTAATGTGGCAGGGCTTCTAAAAAACTTTGTGATCTACTGAAAGTATCTCCGCTAAGAACTTCTAGTCTGAGTCTTTCATGAGAGCAATAGCTCAAGAAGTCCTTGAGGGTAGGTATATTCTGCCATTCTGGGGAGCCAAAGCCACAGGTGAATGCTGCTCCGTAGCGATCGCGTATTTGGTCGTCACTGAAAAATGCCTTAATTGCCAAAGCCAGGATTGACCGCACCGTATCGGTCATCATTCTTTCTTGCGCTCCCGAGGAGGAGCGCTTTGAGCCAACAATCATTGTTAATAGCGCTGTCTGCAAGAAATCTTTATAATCTTCAAAGCGTTCTTGCTGTAATTTCGGGTCTAGGCGTGCAAGATTGGGTAGCTCAAACAAGTTTGAACTTTCCCGTCTAATGTCGAAGTAAGCGCCATCACTACCCATGAATTGGGTGTAGTCTGTAAAAGTGCTACTGCCATCAGGTTTAGGATAATCCATTGCCACAACGGACATTCCATAAGCTAGTGCATGAGTAAGAATTCCAGCTGCTGCTACCGATTTACCACTTCGAGTCGTGCCAAACAAACCCAAATTTTTGTGCTGGGTATAGAGATTGAGAAATGTGGGTGTCCCACCTTCTGAGGCAATAAGTTCAAAACCTGTATCATCACCGCTTTTGGTGCGTACTAGGGGCATGAATCCGGGTGCTTCAGAACTGAGGTAAACTAGCCGTCGATTATAGGGAACCGCCATCAGACGTTCCCAGGTCATTGGGAAAGTCTGTAACCACACTCGCCACGAGTATTCAGTCTCGCGCACCACCCAAGCAGGACGCAAAAAACAAGATTGCAGATAGCGACAAGCTTCATCGAGTTGTTCCCTTGTGGAACGATATACCAAAAACACAACAGATGTGTGGATGGGAACCGCTCCCTCGTACAATTCCTCCTGAGCAGCAACGCTTTTCTTCATGTTGAGCATTGCCTTAACATCAATTGAGTTCCCCTCTGCTGCAATCTGCGATGCCGTTTGCGATTGTTTGGTGAGGCGGTGCATATTGGTTTTCACGAGCGTCTCGTTTGCCCGCGTTAACTCTGCGTAAATCTCGGTGTCATAAATCCGCTCTCTGCTGATAACTTCCCAGAGGTAACGCAACTGGCGTTCCTTGTCTAGCCAACCACTAGGCTTATCCGCGAAGGTGAGTGCTCCAATATACTTCCCTTTAATGTGTACCCAACGCTTGTCAGCAACGGGAATTGATGACTCGCTCTCCATCAGCAAAGAGGTAGGATGGACTTCTGAGTACACCTCCTCACGCAACCCATCTTCATCCAGAACCAGCAGCTGGGGGACTGGGCGTGGTGGCGTATCATTGAACCGCTGCCAAAGGATTGCCCAAAGTTCAGAAGCCGTTAAGGGGCTGATATCCAAGCCTATTTTGTTAGCAAGTAACTGTTCCCACAGCTGGTAGCCATCGGTAAAAGATGTATAAAGTAGGCGTTCAATCTGGGTAAATTGAATTTCGTCGAGTTCGCCAGTAAAAGACTTCCAAGTACGTTCAAGCTTGGCAATGAGCTTTTCTATTGTGTCGGTTGTCCCCTGAGTTTCCGGTTCTACCGTGTAGGTGCAGTAAAGCCTCAATTGTTTGAGTTTGCGAATGCCAGTAGATGTTAATTGTTTTAGGCGCGAGCGATCGCCCATAAGAAGATATTGCAATTCTTTGTTGGGTGATTGTTTTATGAGTTCTTTCAACTGTTCTTGGCGTAGTGCGTCGTCAGTGAAGGAGCTTAAATGAATGGTAAGACGCTCTCCTTGAGGTAAATCTTTTAGTCCGGACTCGATAGCATCAAATACGGGGTCAATCTGCTCTTGAAGCAAAGTTGAGTGAATTCCTCGGCACTCAAACCCGAAGTGAATTAAGTAGTTATTAGCACCTTTACGGAGTACATACGCACCCACCGAGCGTCCTTGCAACTTAATTTGTAACATTGACACCAAACTAAAAGCATCTTCCAGGGGAGAAAGGCGTACTTTGCGCTCTCCATTGTCAACTATCCGCTTAGGGACTTCCAAGAAATAAAATATACAGCTGTTCAAAATGATAATCATTGTAAGGGGGAGGACAAGGGTTGCCAACGGCAACCCTTGTCCTCCCCAAATACACATGAAAAGTCTACACTTTTCTGGCTTTCCTGAAGAGTGCTATTTAATTATTAATTCTAGCTAGAGAAAACTTTAATAACTATTTTTTAAACCTGTGTTGCTCCATAGCGAATATCAATAAACCATTTTCCTAAATCCGGGAAAGTTTCATGAGTTGAATCAGTCAAACGCTTGATTTGCTTCTCAACTTTTGACATAGCTTCTTTTGTCAGCTTAACTCCTAGCTCATAAGTTTCAGTGACTAGTTTAACAACAGGATGCTTCCCATTCCAGGTCATATTATGAGCAAAAATTAAAGCGGTTTCTACTTCATCTAGAATACTCCCATTCCAATAATTTTCTAGTACAGCCCAAGTCCGTTCGATGGGATTATATTTACTGTGATAGGGAGGGTAGTAAGCTAAACGTAAATTCAGTTGATATTTCTGAGAAAATTCAACTATGCGTTTCATAAATTGTGTACGCCAAGAATTATTCTCTCCTCCATTATCTTGATTAATAAGCAGAGTTTTTATTTCTGAAAATCGCCAACTTTCTGATTCCCAAAAATCTCCTAAAATATCAACGATAAAATCACTGATTACTTTTGATTCTGTAAAATATAGAAATAGTTCGTCAAGCCCTGGAAGAAAGATACCGTAAGGAGTCACACTTGTTTTGGGGTGGAAGTCATGGTCATCAGTTTCTGTGGGCACCCGATTTTTACCACCACGGTCAAAGGAGCCAATATTAACACGAGCTTTCGCATCCAAACTTAAGCGTAAAATACTTTGGTCATCTGAAGCCTCTTGGTGAACTATAGCTAATTGCTCAAAGATTGCATCAGTTTCGGGAATTTTTTTTGAGGTTGAATTTTGGCAACTCGTTTGAGGAGATATCCTAAATCATTGAGCTTGACACGAATTGTTTCTGAAGTTGGCAGTTCTTCATCACCAGTATCCGTTCAGGGGGGGGCGATCGTGAGAAAAACTCCTGACTAAATTTCCTGT
>NZ_CAWUDP010000130.1:0-24349 GCF_963920835.1 Scytonema sp. PCC 10023 | reverse complement strand
ACTTAATAGCCAATGCAGCTTCTAGCGCTTGTGGCAACAATTCTGGTGGTAGTTTATTAGCTAAAGCACTTATTAGGGCTCTTGCTCGCTCAGATTCAGGCTTAATAGCCAATGCAGCTTCTAGCGCTTGTGGCAACAATTCTGGTGGTAATTTGTCGGCTAAAGCACTTAGGGCATCAGCGCGATTTGACTCATCCTTAATAGCCAATGCACCTTCTAGCGCTTGTGGCAACAACTCTGGTGGTAGTTTACTGGCTAAAGCACTTAGGGCTCTTGTTCGCTCAGATTCAGACTTAATAGCCAATGCAGCTTCTAGCGCTTGTGGCAACAACTCTGGTGGTAGTTTACTGGCTAAAGCACTTAGGGCTCTTGTTCGCTCAGATTCAGACTTAATAGCCAATGCAGCTTCTAGCGCTTGTGGCAACAACTCTGGTGGTAATTTGTCGGCTAAAGCAGTTAGGGCATCAGCGCGATCTGACTCATCCTCAATAGCTGATGCGGCTTCTAGCGCTTGTGACAACGAATTGGTAGACGGTTGGTTAACTAAGGCGTTCAGAATATTGACACAAGAGATCTCATCCTGAATTGCTCGCACTGCTGCCAATGCTTCTGGCAACAACTTGGTTGGCAGTTTGTCAGCTAAGGTATTCAAGACGCTTGCACGATATTTTTTATCCTGAATCGCTCGCACTGCTGCCAATGCTTCTGGCAACAATTCTGGTGGCAGTTTGTTAGCTAAGTTACTCAAGACGCTTGCGCGACATTTTTCATCCTGAATTGCCCGCGCAGCTGCTAATGCTTCTGGCAACATCTCTGGTAGTTTATCAGCTAAATTTGCTAGGGCAGTAGCGCGATGCTCTTCAGATTTAATCGCTCGCACTGCTGCCAATGCTTCTGGCAACAATTCTGGTGGCAGTTTGTTAGCTAAGTTACTCAAGACGCTTGCGCGACATTTTTCATCCTGAATTGCCCGCGCAGCTGCTAATGCTTCTGGCAACATCTCTGGTAGTTTATCAGCTAAATTTGCTAGGGCAGTAGCGCGATACTCTTCAGATTCAATCGCTCGCGCAGCTGCTAATGCTTCTGGCAACACTTCTGGTAGTTTATCAGCTAGAGATCTCAAGGCATCAGCACGAGAACTTTTAGATTGAATTGCCCGCGCAGCTGCCAATGCTTCTGGCAACACTTCTGGTAGTTTATCAGCTAAGGCTCTCAAGGCATCAGTACGGGAATTTTCACCCGGAATCGCCTGTGCAGCTGCCAATGCTTCTGGCAACACTTCTGGCAGTTTATCAGCTAAGGCTTTCAGGATATCAGCAAAATACCTCTTAGACTGAATTGCCCGCGCAGCTGCCAATGCTTCTGGTAATACTTCTGGTAGTTTATCAGCTAAATTTGCTAGGGCAGTAGCGCGATATTGTTCAGATTGAATCGCCCGCGCAGCTGCTAATGCTTCTGGTAATACTTCTGGTAGTTTATCAGCTAAGGCTGCCAAGGCAGTGGCACGATACTCTTCAGATTGAGTTGCCTGCGCAGCTGCCAATATTTCTTGTCGTGCTCGTTTTTTTAAATTTTGTGGTAGGTAATCAACGAGTGCCAAAAGTGAGTTGATTCTCTGTTTTGAATCCGGTGTTTGTAAAACATACACTAATCCTTTTTCAGGAGTCCATTCACCTTTTTTGACAAGTGCAACTAACAAATTTATTGGTAAATTCGCAGCTAGACTGTTTAAAGAAGCTTGAATCAAAGCATAGCGGCACTGCAAACCAACAACTCGGGGTAGGGTTTGCTCATTGTAATTATATTTTGCTACTTGCCAAGCACGAGCAATATCTGTTAAGTAACCTGTTGTCTGTCCTAGTCTCTCTCGGACTTCGTACCAACCATTAAGTTTTGTTTCTGATTCTTCCCACAACAACTGGTGAATTTCTTCTTTCCGTTCAGCCTTCTCAAAATGCCACACTAGATGCTGATGGATATAACCATCATTAGGCAGAGTATGCCACAAATCTTTTTTGGTTTTTGGTCGGTATTTCTCTAAAAAAATGGCGTGAGCATTAACAAAAGTCAAACCTAGCCCAGGCAAATTACCATCTTTTGGTTCAGAGGGAGCAGTTAACAAATTACGTGCTAAGTCATGAAATAAGTCATGTAAGCGGTAGGTGGGTGTACCGTCAAGTAAACTCACACCAAGTAATAGCAGCGCTTTATTTCGGAGATATTGTAACGTCTTGGAGGCATCGCGCTCATTCATATCCCAAAGCGTTGCCGTCATCGCTTTAGTAATAGTTGCATCCTCTGGTAACACCCCCAGCCAAGAGAAATAAAGTCGTTTTTCTTTAGACAATCGCTGCACGCTTAAATTTAATGATGCAGTTAAACTGAGGCGTTTTAGACTTGCTTCATCAGTAATTTCTTCCGATTCTGGTCGGTCAAAAGTTTTTAAACGAGCAACCTCAAGCTGAAGATCCTGCAACAGGTCAACCCAAGATGTACCACTTGCAATCTCAGCAGCTGCCAATTCCAACGCCAGAGGTAGATAGCCAACTGCTAGAGCTAAATCGGCGGCTGACTGACGTTCTGCATCTTTTAGGTCACGCCCTAGCTTCTTTGTCAGCAATTCCATTGCTTGGGATGGCTCCATGACATCCAAGCTATAGGTGCTGGCTCCTAATGCATCCGCGATCGCACCCTCACGAGTTGTGACCAGTACCTGACAACGAGAACCACCAATGTTAAATGCCTGTGCGTGCTTTGTCTCCCAAGCATCATCTACGACCAACAGAACTGCTTTATCATATAGCAGAGTACGTAGATGACTGGTAGCAGCTTCTATACTGGTTGGTTTAAAGTCATAGTCACGCAAAGCTTGCACCCAGCCGCTTAGTAGGGAGAGGACATCGGGTTGCTGACCCAAAGTTGCCCAAAGAATGCCATCACAAAAATGAGCTTGCACATCTTTGTCATGTGCCAAAGCTGCTGCTAAGGTTGATTTACCTACAGAACCTAAGCCGTGAATGGCAGTAATTACCAACGTGCTCCGATCTTGTGTGAGGAGGCGATTCTTTAAATCTTCGCTGTACTCCGGGCGCTCTACAAAGTAATAAGGCAGGGGTGGTGCTTGAAATGGTGAATCACTTGTAGTGGTTTGTTGAGATATGGAATGCTGCGGTTTTTCCAACACTTCTTGAGCAATAGTTTGTAACTGTAAGTTTTTAGGGTTTGATTTAAGTGCGGCTTTTAATAAAGCTTCAACCCATCCTTCTGCACGTGCTGTTTTTATTAAATGGAAAACAATTTCTTGTAAATTAGTGCCATTCGTGATGCTATCTAGGTTCAAGTCCAACTCAAACAATAACATTTGCTCAAATTGAAATTTAGTAGGGAAGGCAGCTATTAAAGCATCTTGTAGCTTTTTGCACTGCTGACCAGATAGCTCCATGTTTTTCAAGAAAGGTTAGATTTATGACACATAAATAAGCAAGCGACAAAAGCAACTACTTCTTGTTACTGACATTGAACGGATGCTTCCAACGCTGCCATTCTTTTCTCAAGTTCAATCACTCCGCTCCTCAATGGCACGTCATCAGGAAAGCCCAAGTAACTTGCTCTAGCATTAATAACGATTATATCCATCATATTAGAAAATAAAGCCACAAACCTAATCCCAGTCAGAGTTTTAAAAGTTGCCTTCGATTTTTGTTTTAGGAGAGTGACACAAGAGGGATACGTAGGGAAGCCAGTACGGTGGTGAGCCAGCGCCCTTTGGAGGGTTTCCCGACCCAGGCGACTGGCGGCTTCCCCGGCATAAAGCACAAGCGCGTTATGTTACTGCTATCGCGCGGATTTGAGAGTTTGAGAGAGTGAATTCTAGCCGTAACGCACCACCAAATACGATGCGTTAAAGCAGCGCGTAACGCATCCTATAATTTAACGTTTACTTTATAAATCATCTCTAAGGTTTGAAATCTGACCCATCGTTGTTCTTTTCTAGGCAGATTACCAAATTCATTGGTAATTAGGGAGTTATGTTGGTACGATCTTACCAACCACAATTTCATCAAAAGAGGATCTCTGTCAGTCCAGTTCTCCTATGAAAAGAAGACAACTTTTTGCCTTTATAAGCATTGCAGTTGCTAGCTTGTTGCTTGCAATTGGCTTGCGATTGTTTGAGCCATCTCCTGTCATAGCACAGTCAAACGGCAAACTACTCGTATCTGCTGCTGCCAGCCTGAAAGATGCGCTTGGGGAAATTAATACTCTTTACCAACAAAGTAAACAGGGTGTCAACATAAGCTATAACTTCGGGGCTTCCGGTGCCTTACAGCAACAAATTGAGCAAGGCGCACCCGCAGATGTTTTTATCTCTGCTGCAAAAAAGCAAATGGATGCTTTGGAGCAAAAAGGCTTGCTGGTTCCGGGTACCCTTGCCAACCTGGCAAATAACCGTCTGGTTTTGGTTGTACCTAGTAACTCTACAGGTGTCACCAGCTTCAACACATTGGCAGATTCCAAGGTGAAGAAAATTGCGATCGGCGAACCCAGGAGTGTCCCAGCTGGGCAATATGCCGAGCAAGTTTTGCAGAAATTGAACCTTTATGACAAAGTCAAGAGCAAATTGGTTTTGGCTAACAATGTACGTCAAGTTCTAGCAGCAGTGGAAAGTGGCAACGCCGATGCAGGTTTGGTTTATGCCTCCGATGCCAAAATCTCTAATAAGGTGAAAGTCGCCGTCGTTGCTGACGAGAAATACCACTCCCCAATTGTTTACCCTATGGCAGTCTTAAAAAGCAGTAAAAATGTTAACGCAGCCAAGGAGTTTGTCCAGTTTTTATCTACTGAGCCAGTTAAGACTGTACTAAACAAATATGGCTTCATTGTGCAAGCATCAAAAGTACCAGCAACAAGCCGTTAAGTTGTTGCAGATTTAACTGGCGTATCAAGCTAGTGAGTGGTAAGTCAGGAGTGGAGATTGGGAATTTTTTACAGTCCATTCCCTACTCCCCTTGAATGTCCTTGAAAACTGTCTAACTGTATATATAAATTTATTACCAACTTATTTATGATGAAGTTGGTGCTGAGTGAATTTCTGAAAAACTAAAATTCTGCCAAGAAGCAAGATACGAATCGTAACTGTGTCTCAATGGGTGTTACTTTTTGAATTTTGAATGACTTATGCCTCTTGACCTTTCCCCTCTGTGGATATCGCTGAAAACCTCTATACTTGCAACATTTATTACCTTTTTTATAGGTATTGCTGCTGCCTATTGGATGCTGGGATATCGAGGAAAAGGGAAATCTTTGATTGAGGGAATCTTCGTTGCTCCTCTGATTTTACCTCCCACGGTCGTTGGCTTTTTGTTGCTACTGTTGTTTGGCAAAAATGGTCCGGTGGGGAAACTCATGGAGCCTTTGGGTTTTAGTGTCGTTTTTACCTGGTATGGCGCGGCGATCGCTGCCACTGTGGTAGCCTTTCCATTGATGTATAAAACTGCCTTAGGTGCTTTTGAGCAAATAGATAGCAATCTGCTGCGGGTAGCGAGAACCCTTGGCGCAAAGGAATCAACAATATTTTGGCGAATAAGTTTACCCCTAGCAGGGAGCGGAATTTTAGCCGCAACGACCTTGGCTTTTGCCCGTGCTTTGGGTGAATTCGGTGCCACGCTGATGTTAGCAGGGAATATCCCAGGGCAAACTCAGACGATCCCAATGGCAATTTATTTTGCCGTGGAAGGCGGAGCAATCGAAGAAGGTTGGTTTTGGGCTCTAGCCATCATGGGTATTTCCCTATCTGGGATTATTGCAGTCAACTATTGGCAGGAAACTCGGGGGAAGAGGCAAATCAATTCAAAATTCAAAATTCAAAATTCAAAATTAGGAGTCTCTTCCTCATCTTCCTCATCTCCCTCATCTCCCTCATCTTCCCAGACTTCTGGGCTATTTGTTGACATTGAAAAACGGCTCCCTGGGTTCAGCTTGCAAGTGTCTTTCAGCGCTGATAACCAACCTTTGGGATTGTTGGGAGGATCTGGGGCTGGTAAAAGCATGATTTTGCGCTGCATTGCAGGGATAGAAACTCCAAGTTCCGGTCGCATTGTTTTGAATGGGCGGGTGTTGTTTGATTCTCAACAGGGGATTAATTTGCCACCGCGCGATCGCCGCATTGGTTTTGTGGTGCAAAATTATGCTCTCTTCCCGCACATGACAGTAGGGCAAAACATCGCCTTTGGCTTATCCAAAGGACTTTCTGCCACAGCCATTAAGCAACAAATAGAAGCCCAATTGATCACAGTACAATTGCAAGGATATTCTGACCGCTATCCGCATCAACTTTCTGGCGGTCAACAGCAACGAGTCGCACTCGCAAGAGCCTTAGCAAGTCAACCAGAAGCACTGTTACTAGATGAGCCTTTTTCTGCACTAGATACGCACCTGCGAAGCCAGCTGGAACAGCAAATGATAGAAACACTAGCGAATTACGAAGGCGTGACTCTATTTGTCAGCCATAATATGGAAGAGGCGTATCGGGTTTGTCCTAATTTGCTCGTTCTGGAGAAAGGAAAAGCAGCTCATTACGGCACCAAACACGACATTTTCGAGCGTCCCGCTACTGTTGGTGTTGCTCAATTAACAGGATGTAAGAACTTCTCAAGTGCGGTTGCTGTCGGATCAGGGCAAGTGGAAGCGATTGATTGGGGTTGTACCCTGAGTGTCATTGAACCTATCCCAGACGCTTTATCCAATGTGGGAATTCGTGCCCATCAGATCATTCTCACGAACGACTTATCCCATGAAAACACCTTTCTCTGCTGGCTGGTGAGAACCAGCGAAACACCACATCGGATGACGCTGTTTCTTAAACTCCATCATCCATCTAGTAGTCATAGTGATTATCACTTACAGGCGGAGGTGTTTAAGGAAAAATGGGCAACTCTCAAAGACCAACCGATGCCTTGGTATGTTCGTTTAGATCCTTTACGGCTGATTTTAATGGAGTAGATGCTTGGCTCTCAAGAGCAATGGTTTTTTATACGTTACAGCGCTTATTCTTATGATTAGACCACAAATCGTAGGGTGGGTATTGCTCGTAAAAGTCCATGTGCTGTCCATTTAAGATATTGGTGAGCAATGCCCACCTTAGCTGAAAACTGCTCTAAGCAAAACTTAAAAATAGTGATCGAGCCAAACGGCAGGCATTTGTAGCACAACCGAAATAAACTTATTAAAAACGAAAATAATGTCCTCACTACAAACCCAATCCTACAGTTCTGATAACCCCCTCAACCAGCCACCATCGTGGAAAATAAAACTGCTGTATGACGGTGAATGTCCTTTGTGCATGCGCGAAGTTAACTTTTTGATCAAACGTGATGCGGGTCGGGGGCTGGTAGCGTTTGTGGATATTGCAGCTGATGACTATAACCCCCAAGTAAATGGCGGAGTTGACTACGAAACTGCAATGGGGCGCATCCATGCTGTGTTGCCAGAAGGAACGCTAGTTAAAAATGTTGAAGTTTTTCGCCGCGTTTACGAAACTTTAGGAATGGGCTGGGTTTATGCTGCGACCAAATTGCCAATTGTAGGCGCGATCGCTAATTTTCTATATGGCATTTGGGCAGACTTGCGACTTTCGCTCACAGGGCGACCTAGTTTAGCTACAATTGTGCAACAGCGCTCATCTCAAAAGGTTGAGTGCAATACCCAGAACCGCTGCGGTTTAACAGATGGAGAGTAATCGATAAAACGGATTAATCTGTAGCAAGTTGGAGTAATCTGGCTTGCTGATTACACCAGACTCAGCTTAGAACCAGCGATGCTGGGTTAAAGAAGTTTGAACCGAAAAATTAGAAAAATGCCCGAACTAAGCAGACTTGGTAGTTAGTTGACGAGGCTTAGAAGTACATTTTCTAACAACAGGATACGCGATTAGATAAATCATATCGTAAACGTTGCGGAGCGGGTATTGGCGACCCCGTAGCAACATCAGTTTAGAATCCCCCGTGTTTCCAACCGGGGGAAATGTCAAAATGCATTTATCGCATTTCTAATGTGTGTTCATTAAATAAAAGTATAAGTAATTACATTTTATTTAGAGAAAAAATTGATAAAGCACAAGGCATAATTACAAACTATTTACATCATGTCGTTTCTTCCCCACAACTTCCTCAACAATCAAGTCTAAAATATGCATCGATGTTTTGTAAGGGAATGTGAAATGAAAATTCTGGTTGTAGAGGATGATACACCAACCGCAGCAGTTCTTTTAGAAGCACTAACCGCTCATAACTATATAGTGAATACGGTGACTGATGGTCAAACAGGTCTGCAACTCGTACAAAACTTTGAATATGACCTTATCCTGTTGGATGTCATGTTGCCTAGGCTGGATGGCATTAGTATTTGTCGCCAACTGCGTTCTCAGCAGTATCAAATGCCAATCATGCTACTGACTGCAAAAAATAGCAGCATTGATAAAGTCATGGGGTTAAATGCAGGTGCAGATGATTACATAGTCAAGCCCTTTAATGTGTCAGAACTCATTGCTCGCATCCGTGCCTTATTGCGACGACCCAAAAGTGTCATTCTGACGGATGTACTGAGTTGGGAAAACCTGCAACTTGACACTAGCAAAAGTTTAGTCACCTTTTCTGGACAGCCCCTACGTCTGACAGCAAAAGAATATCAGTTACTAGAGCTTTTCTTGCGAAATCCACACCGAATTTTTAGCAAAAGTGCAATTTTAGAAAACCTGTGGTCTTATCCAGAATATCCAGGAGAGGATGCTGTTAAAACCCATATTAAGGGACTCCGGCAGAAGTTAAAAGCAGGTGGAGTGACCGCAGATTTAATTGAGACAGTCTATGGTTTGGGGTATCGACTCAAGTCCCCACCCGCACTTGTGCAACCTACACTTGCAATATCATCTTCACAGTCGATAGAAACCAGCAGGCAACAAGCTGAAACTAAAGTTGTTGCATCGCTTGCAAAACTGTGGGAGCGGTACAAGGATAGCTTTATTGATGAAGTGGCAATGCTATTAGAGGTCGTAACTGCTTTGGAAGCAGGTGTTTTTGAACCTGAAGTACAGCAAAAAGCAGGGCAAGACGCCCACAAATTAGCGGGAGCATTGGGGTCTTTCGGTTTTCACGAAGGTTCAAATTTGGCAAGGGAAATTGAGCAATTGCTCTCAATAACAAATTTAAAACAGGTTCAAATAGAACTATTATCAAAACTGGGGAATTTATTGCAACAGGAGCTAGAGAAGCCTGCGGTTTTGACCGCTTCTGCTTGTGTCTATTGTGTGCAACACGGTTTGCTACTGGTGATTGATGATGATGCGGTACTGACAGAGCGAATTAGGCTTGAAGCAACTGCGTGGGGTTTTCAGGTAGAAGTCACCCAAAATTTGACTGCTGCAAGTGAGGCGATCGCCAACAATCCTCCTGATGTTATCCTGCTCGACCTGATGTTTGCTGAACCGGCTGAGAGTGGATTGGCTTTCTTAGCCCAACTGAGAAACCAGTACCCGGCAATTCCAGTCATAGTTTTAACAGGACGAAATAGTTTAGCTGACAGGTTAGAAGTTGCTCGTTTAGGGGGTCATGCTTTTGTACACAAATTAGTCCCTCCTAATGAAATACTTAAGGTAGTGACTCAGGTACTCGGTCATGCTCAAACGGCCCAAGCTAAAGTTATGGTTGTCGATGATGACCCAAAAGTGTTAGTGAATCTGTCTGCATTACTTGAACCGTGGGGGCTTCATGTCACAACCCTTGCAGATCCGCAGCAATTTTGGCAAGTACTGGAAACGTCGCTTCCAGACTTACTGATTTTAGATGTAAAACTGCCCCACTTCAACGGGGTTGAACTTTGTCAGATAGTACGCAATGATCCTCAATGGAGTCAACTGCCCGTACTGTTTTTGTCTGCCTGTAATGATGTCCAAACAGTGCATCAGGTATTTACAGCAGGTGCAGATGATTACATCCAAAAGCCGATTGTAGGACCAGAACTGATTGCCCGTGTTTTCAATCGGTTAGAGCGAACCAAAATCCATCGGGATTTGGCACAAATAGATCAGCTCACTGGTCTTACCAATCGGCGAAAGTCTATCCAACAACTAACCAATTTGTTACAGCTAGCAGAACGTCATCGTCAACCTTTTTGTTTTATGCTGCTAGATTTAGACCACTTCAAGTTGGTCAATGAGCAACACGGTTATGATGCGGGAGATATGGTTCTTAGTCGATTCGGAAAACTCATAAAGCAGTCCTTGCAAGGGAGTGATGTTTTATCCCGTTGGGGTAGTGAGGAGTTTGTGATTGGTTTATACGGTGTGAAGCAAGAACAAGGTATAAAGTTGCTGATAAAGTTTATAAACATCTGGAATCAGCAAGAATTTATTGATGCTAATAATCAGACTTTTTCTATCAGTTGCAGTGCTGGTATAGCAGAGTACCCGAAGGATGGTGCTGACCTGCAAGCACTTTACCGTGTAGCTTATACTACAATGAGTGTATGAAACTAAGGCTATGGGACAAAAGCGAGTACTAACAGGGATAGACAATGGTGCTGTATAGTCGCTAACTACTTCAAGAAATTATTTGACTCAATCAAGCACCACCGGCGATCGCACTACGGCGGGGACAAAGCGCAATGAGGATTGAAGGAAATCAGTGGTATCGTCCTGTGCTGTATCTGCGTTGGGAGGATAATGAGGGAGGACAACTCTTTGATCAGGTTGTACGATCTATGAACGAGGAATTTGTAAATTCATTGGCACAGAAGGAACAAAATCTGATCTGGAGAGATAGTAATATGACAGCGACATATGAATATGATGTATTTATTAGTCATGCAAGTGAAGATAAGGAAGACTTTGTAAGACCTCTAGCTGAAGAGCTAAGAAAAAGAGGTTATCGTGTGTGGTATGATGAATTTTCTTTGAGCTGGGGAGACAGCCTAAGTAGTTCAATTGATAAAGGTATTTCACAATCAAAGTTTGGAATTATTGTACTCAGTCGTAATTTCTTCAACAAAAAATGGACAGAGCGTGAGTTAAATGGATTTGTTTCCAAGGAAGTAACTTATGGAAAAGTCATACTTCCTATTTGGCATCAAGTATCAAAAAAGGAAGTTTTAGATTTTTCTCCAACTCTTGCTGATAAAGTGGCAGTCGAGTCTTGCAAAGGAACTGATTATATTATTAGCAAATTAGTTGATATCATGACACAGAACTCAGCAACTCTTCCAGTTACTCCTCCTATAAAACAGCCAATAAAGATTACAGAAACACCACGCAAAGCGCCTTCAAATGCGAGAAGAGAGTTTTACATAAAACGTATAGCAGCAAAGCAAGAAGAGCTAGCTGCGAATAACTCTCAGTTAGATGGGACGCTCAGTGCTGTTGATGAATTGAAGCTGAATAAGCAGGCTGAGGAAATTATGAAACAGATAGAAGAACTAGAAGCGAAATTGAATCAGTTATAAGTTTTGTTATTTCATTGTATCAATATATTAGTGAAAATTATAGAAACTAATTGTGATAGCAAGGAGAGGTACCATCCGGAGAGAAGTTTATAGTCAGCTTCTCGCTCAAAAGAATCAAGAGCTAGCTGCGATTCTCTCTCAACTAGCAGGGACGCTGAGTGCTGTTGATGAATTGAAGCTGAATAATCAGATGGAAGAGACGATTAAAAAGATAGAAGAAGTAGACAAAAAGCTTTTAGAACTAGATGCGGAAGAGAAAAATTCCAATGTACGTCATTTAAACTTAGAAAAAAGCTTTCAAAAAATTGATTTCTCCGAAGCCAAGAAAATTGCTCAATCACTCAATACTAAATTTGGTGATGATAGTGGAGCAATTCTTTTATTTTTACAAAAAAGTACACAACATAAGGGAAATTATTGTATTAATGAAGTTTTAGATTTGATGATCAGCGATCGCAAAGTAGGAGACGATATTATTGGAGATTTCCGACCTTATCCAGTAGATTTAGGTTCACCTATTTCTGGATTCAATGAGGGTGAGTTCTCTAAAAGGTTAGCTAGTCATTTAAGTGGTAATTTAAGTGATGATTCGGAACTTCTTCTACGCAATAGCATAAAAACACTTTGCTCATCGCTTCGAGGTGGTAGCATTGTGTTCATTAGAATTGAAAACTGGGATAGTATCATTGAACAAAAAATATTTTTAGATTGGTTTATGAAAGAATTCTGGGAAGTTTTAATATGCGAACTTGACCCTATCTTTCGAGAGTATAGCAAGATTAGATTTCTTGTTGCTCTAATTGCCAAAAGTCCAGTTTTTACAAAACGTTCTTCTTACCCAGATTTTTTTTTTAAAAAGAATACGTTTGACCATCGCAAGATTATTGAACTTCCTCTGCCAAAGTGGACTGTTGAAGATATAAAAAAATGGTTAATTAATTTTCGAGGATTATCTAATGCAGAAAGTTTACAATTAGCAGAGCAAATTTATAGAGAAAGTGAAGGGAAACCAGACACTATCTGTTTCATTTTAGAGCAAAAATTTAAGGTATGTTAGCAAATCAACGATTGGAATTTACAGGAAATCCCGCTCATCGTCCCGAAAATCCACATAAAGATTCGCCAAGGCACCCAGAGCCATATGTGGTTTCTCCCGAATTAAAAAAAGCCGTCAATTTGGCAATCTATCTCAGGCGACCATTATTATTAGAAGGAGACGCCGGGTGTGGTAAGACTCGTCTTGCTTCGGCTGTTGCTTATGAGTTAGGGCTTCCTCTTTATCGTTGGGATGTGCGCTCCAGTACAAAAGCTCAGGACGGACTCTATGAATATGATGCAATTCTCCGACTGCATGATGTGCAAACGCAGAAAGTAGAGCAAATACAGCTAGCAGCTGAAGTAGAAACTGATGAGCAGGAAGATGAGGAAAGAGTAAATCGCAATCCTGCTAACCCTAAGCATTACCGTAAATTTGGAGCTTTAGGAAAGGCATTTCAGCTCAAGAATCACCCAGCCGTTGTGCTGATTGATGAAATTGACAAAGCGGATTTGGATTTTCCGAATGACTTGCTGACGGTTTTAGATGATCCCTGGGAATTCAAAATTAAGGAAACGGGAGAAACGATTCGCGCTACACACAAACCAATTGTCATTATTACCAGTAATAAGGAAAAAGGTAACTTACCTGCGCCATTTCTGCGTCGTTGCCTGTATCATTATGTAGACTTCCCAAACAATGCGAAACGGTTGCAGGAAATTGTCGAGAAGCATTACCAGATTTGTGAGGAAGAATCACCGCCTCCTCCTGATTTGGTAAACACAGCAATTGAGCGTTTTCTAACTGTGTGGAATGAAGGCGGACTTTTCAAGAAACCAGGAACCAGCGAATTCCTCGATTGGCTGAAAGCACTCCATACATTTGAGGCAAAACCTTACAGCGCGACGCAACTGAAAAAAGACAAGTTGCTTCCCTATCGAGAGTTATTATTTAAGCTGCAACAGGACTGGAAGAAGTATGCCAAAGCCTCATGAGTTCCTTTAAGCCACAAGATTTGATAACTCGTGCGTTCATTCGTCTACGTCAAAGTGGCTTTCAACTTGGCGTGGGAGAACTTTTGGCAGCACGGCAAGCAGTTGAGGGAGGATTCGGGGAAAATGAAGAAGCATTGGCAGAGACATTAAAGATTTTATGGTGTCACTCCCCATCAGAACAAAGCCAGTTTGACCCCATTTGGGAGTCTTTGCTGATCAGTTCAACTCCCAAACAATCCAAAAAACCTCCTCCAGTAGAACCAAAGCTTGAGCCTGATCAAGAACGGGTGGAGGAACCGCACAAACCATCATCACCGCCGCCTCCGCAACAGACTGTAACCGAGATCAAGTCTAAACCAGAACTAGCATCGCTCCCGATTCGGGCACCTTTTACACCAGTGGAAAATGAGGATACATCTACATTACAAACGTACTATCCCATTTCCCGCCGTTCGATGGTTTATAGTTGGCGATATCTACGCCGACCTGTTGCTGATGGTCCATTAGATGTACTAGATGTGGATGCAACCATTGAGCAAGCGACTCGCCAGGGATTTTACTTAACTCCAGTCTACCGCAGACGAGAACAAAACAATGCCCATTTGTTGCTACTGCTTGACCAAAATGGTTCGATGACGCCATTTCATCGCTTCACTCGTGATTTAGTGGAAACGGCAATCTACGAAAGTTGTCTGCAACCTGATAAGGTAAGTGTATTCTATTTCCATAACGTTCCTGCTGCCAGTGTTTACAAAGACCTTTACCTGACAGAACCAATTGCCTTACAGACAGTATTAGAAACCTGCGATAATCAAACTAGCATATTGATTGTCAGCGATGGTGGGGCAGCACGAGGGTATCGGAAGTTAGAGCGAATTCGAGCGACTACGAGTTTTTTATTTCAATTGAAGCGGTACACTTCTTTGATTGCTTGGTTAAATCCGATGCCAGAAGAACGTTGGATTGGCAGTTCGGCAGAAATTATTGCCAATTTGGTGCCAATGTACCAGATGGATAATAATGGCTTAAGTAATGCTATTGATATCGTGCGCGGGCAACCCCTACAACACTTACATTCACCTTTTTCATGACAACTGAGGCTGATGACAAACAATGGGGAGAACAGGCAAAGCAAGCAGTAGAGCGGTTTGTTGGGCGTTTTGATGAGTCTTATCGGCTGCTTTTGTATCATGCTGCATTACCTTTGGTGCTGACTCCAGAATTAGTGAACTACTTACGCAATGAGTTCTTGCGAAGTGAGCAAGTTCCTTGGGTGGCGGAGGTTGACTTGTTACTGTCTGACTTATGCAGTCAAGTGGGGTACGAACTTTACGCGATGGATACCCATGTGCGAGCATATCTGCTGGAGCAAATGAAGAAAGACTGTGGCGAACAGCGAATGCAGGAAGTCGCGCAAGTTTTAATCAGCTATGTCAGCTATCTGAGTCGGCTAAATCCGGGGCGACGGCAACAGGAATTAGAAGCGCAACGATGGGCGGCAATGGTATATTTGGGGGATGAACAGTGCAAAGAAGCAGCACGAGAGATTGCCAAGCGGCTCCTAGAGACTAGTAGTGGAACGGGTTCCGAAAATCGTAGCGAGTCGGGAATTCGGGCGGAATTAGCGCGATTGACACGAATTACTGAAGAACTATCATCGCAGTTACAGGAAGAGCCAACCTTGCTGGAGTACGCAAGGCTGATGCAGCAAATCTTAAGAACGCCAGAGAAAGTTAATCCGGCAGAACTGAATCGTTCCTATCGCATAGGTGATGAGGAACTCACAATCCCGGATAGATTGCTGCCAGAAGGTTTGCGCTTAAGGGCGATGCCATCTTCTAGGCAAACAGTTGCTGGGCTGGAAGGGTTGCCACCAATACAGACGTTTGAGTTTGAAGTAGCAACTATCACCAGCTCTGATAGAGCAGAAACTCCTCTAGGTATCAACCTGCAACCTTTTGAATTTGAAGTCGCACTTATAGAGGTTAATCAATCTGCTCAAATCAATACAGGTAGTCCTCTCGAAATTGCAGAAGAGATGGTTTTTTCTCAAACAGGAAAACATCTGAATGATATTGAACAGTTAATTCTACAGGGAACATTAGCCAATCAAACCTATGAGCAAATTGCAGCGTCAGCAAAATACTCTGCACGTCATCTCAGGAATGTTGCTCTTAAGCTATGGGAAGTTTTATCAGAAGTGCTTGGGGAAAAAGTTACCAAAAAAAATCTGCAAAATGCTCTCAAGCGATGGGCTGCTCGTCGTCGTTTAACCATTCATCGTCATCCTCAGCAAGCTCAGGAGTTTATCGAAGACTTAGGGAATGGAGTGCAGTTAGAGATGGTAGCCATTCCTTCTGGAAGCTTTGTGATGGGTTCGCCAGAAGATGAACTTGGGCACCATGAATCGGAAAGCCCTCAGCATACAGTAACGATTCAATCTTTCTTTATAGGCAAATATCCAGTAACTCAAGCACAATGGCAAGCAGTAGCCTCTCTGCCACAAGTTAACCGCGAACTCGACGCTAATCCATCTGGATTTAAAGGAGAAAATCGCCCAGTTGAACGAGTTTCCTGGTATGATGCTGTTGAGTTTTGCGTTCGGCTTAGCCGCTTCGTAGAAGGTCGCCTGTCTCAACACACTGGTAAACCCTACCGTTTACCGAGTGAAGCCGAATGGGAATATGCTTGTCGTGCGGCTACGACGACTCCATTTCACTTTGGTGAGACAATTACATCTGAGTTGGCAAACTATGACGCTGAATCGACTTACGGTGCTGGTGTCAAAGGGGTTTCTCGTGGCGAAACAACACCTGTAGGCAGCTTTGGTGTAGCGAATGCCTTTGGGCTATACGATATGCACGGGAATGTGTGGGAATGGTGTGCTGACCATTGGCATAGTAATTATAAAGGAGCTCCCACAGACGGAAGTGCATGGCTAGATGATAATGATGATGATCGCGTGGTGCGTGGTGGTTCTTGGTACCGTGTTCCTGAGTACTGCCGTTCGGCGTGTCGCGGCACTAGCCCTACGGACGACGACGACGACAACGACCACGTCGACGGTTTTCGTGTTGCGTGTTCTACCGTATGGACTCAGTAGCAGTTTATACTTTTATTCTTTTGTTCTTTACCCTTTTTTTCTTTTTTCTGGCGAGCGGAGCGAGCAGAATTCTTTAGAGAAAGTATTAGCTCACAAAGTTTCTCTGTAAACTGCTAGGATACCAAGACGCAAAGTTTTTTTGGTTAATGAGTGCGATGCCTCAATAATAATATCATATTTTGGGAATAGCTCAATCATCACAAACAAAGTATTAGAGAGGGACAATCAGGCAGGTAAGAATCAATGGCAAAAATAGTCATTAACCGTTCAGCACGGACAGCGCAATATTTTATAGAAGATTTGGGCGATGGAGTTGAACTAGAGATGGTGCTGATTCCTGGTGGCACTTTTCTAATGGGTTCACCAGAAGATGAACTTGAGCACCATGAATCGGAAAGCCCTCAACACCTAGTAACCATTAAACCCTTTTGTATGGGTAAGTATCCTGTCACCCAAGCGCAATGGAAAGCAGTAGCCTCTCTTCCACAAGTGAACCGCGAACTCGATGCTGATCCATCTGAATTTAAAGGAGAAAATCGCCCCGTTGAGCAAGTTTCATGGCATGATGCTGTCGAGTTCTGCGCTCGCCTATCCTCACATACCAAAAGACCTTACCGTCTACCCAGTGAAGCTGAATGGGAATACGCTTGTCGTGCTGGAACTACGACTCCATTTCACTTTGGTGAGACAATTACAACTAATTTAGCAAATTATCAAGGTATAGATAACAAAGAACATAAATGGTCGGGTTCCTATGGTCAAGGACCCAAAGGGATTTACCGCAAAGAAACAACGCCTGTAGGCAGCTTTGGTGTAGCGAATGCCTTTGGGTTATACGATATGCACGGTCAGGTTTGGGAATGGTGTGCCGACCATTGGCATAGTAATTACGAAGGAGCGCCCACAGACGGAAGTGCATGGCGAGATGATACTGATAATGATAGTAGTTTGCTGCGCGGTGGTTCTTGGAACAACAATCCTGCGTACTGCCGTTCGGCGTATCGCAGCTACTACGTTGCGGGCGAGAGGTACAACGACCTCGGTTTTCGTGTTGTGTGTGCTGCTGCGTGGACTCAGTAGCCCTTTATACTTTTACCCTTTTGCTCTTTATCCTTTTTTCTTTATTCTTGCGAGCGGAGCGATCTGAAAAAATTTTTTGAACAAATGGACGAATTACCAATTATCCAAAAAACCTATGATTTAATCAAATGGTACGTGCCAATCCTCAACCGTCTCCCACGGGATCATAAATATGTAGTAAGGACTTTAGTCCTTGTTTTCGTCCAAGAGGACTAAAGTCCTCACTACAAACTTAGTAAGGTTATTTAATCGGACGTGATATAGTCTCAAAAACGTTGAATGAGTGCAAGAGTTCTATTGAATAATACCTTTATTTCTGCCGTGCTGTAGTAAGCTCCTCAAGAAGATCCCTTTCATTTTGGGAGAGAACTTTGGGCTTCATTTGGTGTAGGTCATTCAGCACATTTTTGGCATTTTCAGTATTAAATTTGTAGTACTCTGTCAAACTTCCAATTTTGTGATTGAAATCTTGATAGCGGTGCTTGAAATACAGTTCTACATTCCCTCGATGTTCCCAAGTTCCTAGCACTTTGATATCAACGCTTTGGTAATGCGCTGCTAAATCCATTTCTACTTCTGCTACTCGCTTTTTAATAGGTCGCTGGGTGACTCCAATTTTGTACAAAATCCCTTTGTTTGTTTGAATCTCTAAAAAATACAGGGTGCAGGATAGAACTCGTTTGAGTTGAGCGCAATATAGTTTCAAATCTGTCAATCTGTAGTCCAAATCAGGAGCGTTTTTATGTTTTGCGTGTTCTACGGCTAACTCTAACTTGAGTAATTTTTTAAGTAATAACGGCTCTTGTACTTCGTTAAATAGCATTAACGAGAGTGCTCCAACAGGAATTTTACCCAGATTGGTGAATTCATATGCAGGTGGAAAAGTCAAAACATTTTTTTGTAATAATCCTGCTCGAATGAGACCAGAAGGAACTAGGTCAGGACTTATCAAGTAATTTTTGGAGCCATACTCTTGCCAGAGTAGTTTTAATTGCTTTAAATCCTTTCCTGATAAATGAATGTTGAAGTTGTCATAGAGTGGTAGGACTGGAAAATCACCAGTTGATACCGGACGGCAGGTTTCTTCAACATGGGCAAAATGATGTTCTTTTATCTTGCCTTTTTTGGCAGTCAGCCTGCGATCGCAATAGGGACACTTAAGTAAGGTTTTTCCCTTGGTAACATCTGAGATACTTACCAGTGTCCCATCTTCATCTACGCCAAATTTTAACCACATTGGAGAATCTTTGTTGGTATTGCTGTATGGTTGTATAAGTTCGTAGTAAGGAATGCGCGTCCTAAACTCCGAGAGCGCTGAAGCGCTTACTACGAAGCCCCCCAAACAAAGTTTGGTAAACCACTATTCTAAACTCTAGTTATTCAGAAACTGCAAAATATATTGGGCTGTGATTTGAGGCTGCTCAACTTGGGGGGCATGACCGCAATTCTTGAGCTTTATTAATTGAGAATTGGCAATATCTTGATGAAATTTTTCTGCATCTGAAGGTGGGAGCATATCATCAACTTCTCCCCATAAAATCAGGGTTCGTTTGTTAATTTGGGGTATTCTATTCGCCAAGTCGTTATAACCACCAGTTTTGACATAAGAAATCATTGCCTCATGCCAAAGCGGCATTTCTTGGTGTAGCATCGCGCACTGAATAGCCAAAAGCATTTTCGCATCTAAATTAGCTAAAATACTGCCAAAATTTAAGGCAACTCGCAGGCGTTGACGTAGGTATTCTACAGCAAAGAAGTCAAAAGGAGGAAACAAGTATTTACTAAAGGCGGGGGCGCAAGTGTAACCCAAACTATTAATCAGTACTAGCGATTTCACAACTGATGGATAAGTGAGAGTAAAGTCAATTGCAGTTGCGCCTCCCATGGACGCACCTACTAGTATGACCGGTTGATTGATTAAAGTTTTCCAAAACTCGTAAAGGTGAATTTTGATTGCTGTTGGGCTGTAGTTTATTTCTTTTTGCCTTTGTGTAAAGCCAAAACCTAACAAATCTACTGCCCATGTTTCATTTTGAGCCGCAAGTAATGGTAACAGAAGACGGAACTCTAGGATGGAACTGTCGAAGCCGTGCAGCAGCAGAATTGGTGTTCTTCCCCTACCTTTGTGGATATAGGTTGTGAGAATTGGTTGTTGACTGAGGGAGGTGGCTAGGGCAATTGTCTCAATACTTTGAACGAAAGCGCGAGCTTTAGCGTCTGTTAGTTGATTAACTTGTGTTGGGAGATAATTGGTCAACATTGCGCCATTATGCTTACTTCTTTACGTTCGGGTGCATAAGAATGCGTGATGCAAAAAAATCGGAATCGATATCATTTAGGCTAACATTTGCCCTGCTGTTCATACCCAGATGGACAAAAAATCACTTCTGGAGAAAAAGCAAGGTTAAGATGCGATTGCGCAAAGCGCACCTGGAAGAGGCAATCGCTGGTATTGACAAGCGGTTTCAGAGGAAGCGATGCTCCCAAAGGGAGCCGCCCAAAGGGCGATCGCAAGCATTCTACCCAAAAGTATTTTTAAGTGTCGATCTTATTTGTCAACAAAGTTATACAAAACGTCTTTCTCTATTTTCAGAAGATATTCTGCGTTAATTTCTGAGATAGGTTGTGTGACGATACGCCTAAATCTGATCCGTTCGTTGGTTACTCCACGTTTGTACCAGTGTAGCAGCAAAGAAATACGTTTTGCGGGCATTGATTTCAATGCCGAGGTCAAGAATTCCAGCCACATAGAAGCCTGAGCCTTCCCACGCTCAACATTTTCTTGGATGATTCGTTCATCTCTTTCCCGTGTGTTTTCTTTTTCTGAAAGCCAGCGTTGTATTTTTGCCTCGCTCCATCCTTGTTTTCTGAATTTTTGGATAACGCTCTCGTAAGTTAGCGGCTTTGAGTTTGTTTCACAGTAAAGTGAGCCAAGAACCGTCCCACAATCACATTCAGTTCGGGTTGTAAGAATGTAGTGTTCTCCCGAAGGAAGCTGAGCCTCGATATGTGGATTGTGTATCACCTTAAAGCCAAGCTTGAACTGCTCAAACAATGCGGACGCTGATTTTAAATCCGTATCTTTGGGCAGTGTGGCTGTAATAAAGTAACACATAGCTTTTAACAGTTACCAGTTATCAGTTATCAGTTATCAGTTATCAAGTACCCGCAGTACCAGTTGTCAGGTATCTGCGGCTGGTACCTGCGCCTGGTACTGTTCACTGTTTTAACGCGAAGACACCTAACTATATATCTAACCGCAATGAGTGCGCCCTAGGGGGTTAGGTAAGAAGTGGATTTTTCCACATAGCGTGAAAAGTCAAAACTAATAAAGTGTTAACTTTTCCGAAAGCGCAAGTTATGCAGATGTAGATTTAAATTGTACTGCTGACTAATTTAAATAAAATTTCTTTCTAATGATAGATGTTATTGTACTAACTAAGCTTATATCTCCTTTCCTGCCCTACTTACTTAAACTAGGAGATAAAGCAGCAGAGGAAGCAGCAAAGAAACTTGGTGTAGATAGTTGGGAAAAAGCGAAAGCTATTTGGGTTAAACTCCATCCCAAAGTGGAAGCTAAACCATCAGCCCAAGAAGCTGTCCAAGATGTCGCGCAAGCGCCTGAGGACGAAGATGCTTTAGCCGCACTGCGTCTGCAACTTAAGAAGTTACTCAAGGAAGATCCAACGTTAGAAAGCGAAGTCAGTCGCCTTCTCGCAGAAGCCGAAGCACCCCAAAGTGGTGGAAATATCAATATTAGTGGAGATGTCAAAGGTGTTTCTGCATACGACATCAGCGGTGGAAGCATCACTCAAGGCGATATTAGTTAGAAACAACTAAGGTATGTAGTAAGCGCTTTAGCGCTAAAGCGCTTACTACGAACTAGTTTTCAACCTTTACTTTTCTTTACATAGTTTGATTTTTTCTCGCCTACTTACTTAAAAGTCACAAAAAGGTAGATGGTAACCATTCCCCTGCCTAAAGGCGAGGGGCTTTGTCCTCCTCCCAACACTACTAGCGACATAGGGCGCTCACTCATGTTGTTTGCAGAACTTACGGGCGAGGTTACGGTTCTAGAGAATGTACTCACTCCCTCACCCCAAAACTCATTCTTCGCGGGTACTCGTTACCACACTCGCGTACTATCACTGCCGGATGCGAGTCAACTCCCTGCGTTGTGCTTATTTCACCGTATTTCTACTATATCACAGAGATGTAACGGGTATTAAAGTACCCGCGTCGTTTTTCCTCTCAGACCTGAAGGTACTGGGTTTCCAAACTCCCGTGAGGTTTTTATGAACAATGATTCTGAAGCCAACGTAAATATCAGGCGTGATGTCCAAGGTGTTTCTGCATACACCATCAGCGGTGGAACTATCACTCAATACTTCATCTCTGCTAACGAAGCTGAAGAAAGTATTCATCGTCGTCCACTCATTCAAGTCTCTCCTTACCTGGGACTCAGTAAATTTGAAACTGCTGATAAAGATAAATTTTTTGGTCGAGAAAAGTGGATTACTCAACTAGGCGATCGCCTTTTAAAAGAAAATAATGTCCTCCTGCTTCTGGGAGCATCCGGGAGTGGAAAATCATCACTGATTCGCGCCGGATTAATTCCTCATTTAAGAGACAATTGGGGTTCATTTCTTAATCTGACTTTTCGACCAGATAAAAATCCCTTTGAATCTCTCTATTATTGCCTAGCCCCTCATTATACACAATTACAAGCAGAAATTGCTCGAACAGTTGCCGAAAATACCTTAATTCAAGTTTCCCAATCCCTCAAGCAGGACTCTCGCTGGCTTATCTTTGTTGACCAATTTGAAGAACTTTTTACCACAACTCCCAAATCAGAACGTGATAAATTTGTTGCTAGCCTTGTTCAGCTTATCAACCAGGAGGATAGCTCTGTTAAAATTGTTTTGACAATGCGGGCTGATTTTTTAGATAAATTCAGTAGCTATTCTGAACTTGGACATATCCATGACCGCTATGGTTACATACTCACCAACATGAGTGAGAAAGAACTCCAGTTAGCAATTGCTGAACCAGCGGCTAGGAATGGTGTGACTTTTGAAAAAGGGCTAGTTGACCAAATTATCAAAGATTTTGACGAGCAAAGCGGTTCTTTACCACTCCTAGAATATACTCTGGATTTGCTGTGGGAAGAAGAAAAGAGAAAAGATAATCTCACAGAACGAGTCCTGAAGACCAAGACTTATGAACAATTGGGTGGAGTCAGCGGTGCGCTGAATCAGCAAGCCAATAAAATATATAATAAAGAGTTAAATGAGCAAGAAAGAGAAGCGGCGAAAGAAATTTTTCTGGAATTAGTTGGGATTGTTGAAAAACAACCTGTCAGCAGAAGAACTGATAAATCTCAGTTTTTAGCGAGTCGTGATAAAGAAAGCGTACTCAACAAACTCATTGAAAACCGCCTTCTCGTCAGCACAGGCGAAAAACAAATAGCAACAGTTGAAGTCGCTCACGAACAATTGCTGCGCTCTTGGCAAGTGTTAACAGATTTAATAAAAGACAAAGAAGACATCATCGTCTTTAGAAGTCGATTAACCACCGACGCCAACCAATGGAATGAAATACGAAAACAAGATGAGCAAAAAGCGAACGATGAACTCTGGAGCGGGTTGAAGTTAGAGCAAGTCTTAAAATACAGAAAAGACCCAAAATTTCACCAAATTTTATTTGCCAAACCAGAGAGTTTAGAAAATCAATTCATAGAAGTTAGCATCGCACGGCGCGATTTCCTGCGTCAACAAGAAGAGGAACGCAAGCAGCGGGAGTTGGAAACAGCACAAAAAGTCGCACAGGAAGCAGAAGCCAGACGCGAAGCAGAAGCACAAGCACGTCAAGCAGCAGAACAACGCGCAGAGGAATCAGAAAAAAGACTCAATGCAGAAGCAGAAGCACGCAAGCAAGCTGAACAAAAACGTAAACAACTTACTTACGGTTTGGTGATAGTTTCAGCTCTAGTTGTAGCGGCTGGGTTCGGATTGTGGCAAACAGAAGAACAAAGAAAACAAGCGATCGATGCTCTTTTAACATCCTCCCAAGAACTCTTTGCCTCAGGTAAAGAAATCGATGCGCGAATAGTCGGGATAAGTGCAGGAAAGCAAATCAAACAAGCAGCTTTTTGGGTCAATCTTGATTCCCAGCGAACAAAGGCTATATCTACGTTGTTGCAACAGGCAGTTTACGGAGTCAGAGAGTATAATCGCTTAGAAAAGCATACCGATAAAGTCTTTAGCGTGAGTTATAGCCCAGATGGCAAGACGTTGGCTTCCGCGAGTGCTGACAACACCATAAAACTGTGGGATGTGGCTACTGGCGAAGAAAGAACCGCTGACATGGGGCATAACGATTCGGTTTATAGCGTAGCATTCAGCTCAGATGGCAAAACCTTAGCTTCTGCGAGTGCTGACAACACCATAAAACTATGGAATGTGGCTACAGGTAAAGAAAAGACCACCCTCAACGGGCATAGCAATGCGGTTATAAGCGTAAGTTACAGCCCAGATGGCAAGACCTTAGCTTCTGCGAGTCGGGACAACACTATCAAACTATGGGATGCAGCTACAGGTAAAGAAAAGACCACCCTCAACGGGCATAGCAATGCGGTTATAAGCG
>NZ_CAWUDP010000129.1:0-24745 GCF_963920835.1 Scytonema sp. PCC 10023 | reverse complement strand
GTCATTAGTCATTAGTCATTAGTCATTAGTCATTAGTCATTAGTCATTAGTCATTGGTCATTAGTAAAAGTAAAGTATTTTGACTTTCTCCCCATCTTTTATTTAGAGGGCCAAGGAATCATAGGGTCATTACCAAGCTTTTGCGAGACTTTGTAGGCACCGTAGCGGTTGAGGTGGCTGGGATCAGAAAAGTAGTCAATTGCTTTAGGATATAGTTGACTCAAGTCTCGATAAATAAAGTTTGGATTATCAGCCAAACGCCGCATATACTGATGGAATTCTTGCTCATATTTTGAGCGGATTTCGTCTAAATAATATGTAGTCAGAGGCATATTGACAAAGACTAAGGTAATTTTCTGAGACTGGGTAAATTCAAGTAGTGCTTGCACAGCAGCATCTTGATCACCTTCGAGTCGAAAAGATTTGTAGTCGTTGTCGTAGTCTCCGGAGACTTTTGTATGTTTTTGATAATACGTAGCAGGCTGGAAGCGGATAGAAAGAGGAAGAAATCCATCAAAGTCAACTGCTTGTGAAGCATCTTCTGGATTGATGCTATTCGATTTTTTATTGGCTGGTTGGGTCGCGTCACTAATAATAGGCAAAGAATTGAATTGTTGCTTCAAAAGATTTTTGAGATTGTCGCGCTTTTGATAGCTAGCAGATAGGGCAGCTAGACCTTTATTTAACCACTCATCTACCGCTTTGTAGCTGCTGCTACCTTGCTGGGTTTCCCCGGTTGTTGTTTCTTTGTCTGTTTGCTGCTCTATGCTGTTGATTGTGTCAGTAGAACTTGTTTTTTCTGGTGTTTTTTCCAATACGTATTGATATCCTGGTGATGTAGCGATCGCTCTAAAGGTAATATCCTCTCGACCGCTGTTAAAAGCACGGGAACCATCTGCCCAAACAATCAGTTTTGGCAGTTCTGCTGGTTGAAGAACTCGACGCAAGATAAAATCGACGACTTGCGCTGTGGCACCATTAATGCCAAAGTTAAAAACATCGATACTAGAAGAACCTTGAGTTGTCAAAGATTTGGAAAGAGCGACAGGATCTATTCCCCTAAGAGCGCGGGAAGAGCCAACAATCAACACATCTGGCGGATGACCAGTTTTTGCCAAACGCTGTTTGTACAGTGCGAGTTGTTCATCTAACTGCTGAGCATTGAAAGTTGGTATCTGCGTTAGCAATCCTCTCGCTTTGTGAGAACGTGTTGCTAAAAGAATGGCAGTTGGTGTTGCCTTTTGCTTCAAGGGTGACGCTGGCAAATTTATTGGTTGGGTCTTATCTGCTTGCGTCAACCCAGAACCATTCGATATATTCTTCCCACCTTGAGGAGATTTTTCTGCATCCGTGGTAGTAAAAAACACAGTTCTTTGTTTCTGCTCAGCCTTAGAAGTCGTAGAGAGTGATTTGGGCGAAACGCTGGCAACCGTGGGTGTTAAGGGTATACTGCGAGACATAACTTTACCCAAAATCCAATCGGTTTGTAAGGTCAACAATAATCCCAACGTACCCCACACCAAGGCAACTCTCAGTCCATGATGGTGATCTGTAGTTTGTTCCTGTGACTGTTCGACATCAGTAAAGAGCTGGGTTGCCAAAAGAATTTTTCTTACAGTTGCGCTCCAATCTTCAGCCACTTGGGTGACAAAAGTGTAAACTTCCTCTGTGGTTTCGGGGCGCAGCACAGGCTGGTCAGCAAAAGAGGGTAAAAGTTCGCGAACTTTGGCAGAAGTTGGAGCAAATTCTGGAGTCGCTTCTGGTTCCAAATGTTGGCGGTGCTGATAATCGACGCCGTAGTGCCAAAAAGGTTCCTTGTTACCAGCACGACGACCATAAACACGGACACCTGCAATTCCAGGGATTTTTAACTGGCGCACAAACTCAGTCACTTTGGAAGCAACTTGTTTGCGTGCTGGACAAACGGGTGCATCACACATTATGTGTAACAAATCCCCTCGAGAGAGCAGAAGGACGCGAATACCTCCGGTTACCAGACGCAAATCCAGGTCAGGGTTGAGCAAACGCTCAAGTAAAAAGACAATAGCATCTTTCTCGCCAGAACTTGCCAGTTCTAGAGCTGATATTGCTAAGGCTGGATGTTCCTTCGCAGGTAAGGAGAACCAATCAACCCATACTGGTTTGTTGTCTGTTGTTTTTTGTCCATACACTGTAGCAGCAACAATGCCTTGGGGGGCTATTGCTTCTAAAAGGGGTCTTATAAACCCTAAACACAGATCCTTCTCTGGTGCTGAGGCACTGAAGAGTGGCTCTGAAGCTGGGGTACAAAATATATGTAGTGTTGATTCTTTGAGAGTTGCTTGTAGTGCGACTTCCGATTCTGACAACGTCTCACTTAACAATCGTGACAGCGCTTGCACATCTCCCCAACGCGCCCATTCCTTAAGCATCACCTCGGGTGGTGTCAAATCCACCCTGATGAGCCAATCTACCTTGTTTTCACCACTGACTCGCGAAGCAATCACAGCATCTTGGTAGCCAGAAAGCTTAAGATGTCGTAATTTTTGGGCGACTGGTTCAGCAATTAAGGATGGATCTGGGCTGTAACTCGATTCACAAAATATCCACAGGCGACTTTGATTTTTCTGATTGTTTTCTGTGGGTTTTTGCTTGATAATCTTAACCTGTACAGCGATACCAAAAGGACTTAGCGTTTCACTAAGGTAGCGAGCGATCGCCTCTGGATGTCCTTGGCGTGCCAAACTTTCGTTAGAAACAATCAGCGCCCCACGAGGTTGTTTGGATTTTTCCTCGTCTTCTAACAGGGCTTGATCCACCTGTTCTAAATGCCGATCAAGTTGATTGAGGTAAACCCTATGACACCATTTCGCTCGCTTTTCCCCTTTTTTCTTTCCGTAGACGAAGACTTGGTAAATCGCGGGTTGCTCAAAGCTAGTTAGCATATCCAAGTCTGTTTGTTGTAATGCTCGCAGCAAATCAGACAGAGTTCGCCAACGTTGAGGACATTCTCGACCTTCACACATAATATGTAGATCGTTTCCTTGCAACCGGACTTTCACCCCGAAAGTGCTAATCCCTGTTGCTTTGCTTACCCACTGCACTAAAAATTTTTGGCGCTCTGGTAATTCTCTTTTCATGGGAAGTTGACTTTACAGGAAGCGAGTGTTGGGGGATAGTACTTTAGCTCACCGGAATGAACCCTACCCTAAGGCGTGCAACCGAGGAGGAAGCAGAAAATAAGCGTTTTCATGCGGGTGCGCATTCCGGTCATTGAATGATCAAGAAACTGGATACTAAGGACTGCTAAGTAGAATGATTCTCAATTCATGATTCTGAATCAGCAATCCCCAATTCCTTGTAAACTAGAACCATAGAATTATCACACTATGTCGTTTTTTTTAACACTTTTGTTACCTTATAACGAAAGCAAAATCGGCAAAGATAGTTGTGTAAACAAAGCAAGATTCACTTTTGTCTAGTTTTGGGTTTCGTTCCTTTCATTATTGAACTCCTAGGAAATACCAATGTCACCTGTCACGGACCGTCCTTCATCTGATTCTGGATTAAATCTAGTTTTGTTTACCATTCCCCAGTCTTTCCTGTTGCAAGTTGGTACAGTGTCTATATTACTGCTGCTATACGCTTCAAAAACTGCCGGAGAAAACTTACAAGCGCTTGGAGAAGCAAGTGAAGAATTGTTTCGAGGCGATCGCCTACCCATTCTTAACTTCCCTGAGCACAACGAAGAATAACGAAGCGAAAACATAGACTTTGGATACTCAATGCTTCTGTGGCAATTGCCATAACGAAGAAAGTTCCAAACAAAGATTCATAAATATTAACCTCCTTAACCACAATAAAGGATATGAGTTCCCTTTTATACTCTTTTACTCAGGCAGTGAATATCTACCCCGCCTCCGATTTATTTTTGCGCCATCGCCTCCAAGTCGTCGAGGAATTGTGGGAGTCTGTTCTTCGGCAAGAATGCGGTCAAAAGATGGTAGACTTACTGCGCCAACTACGGGATTTTTGTTCGCCAGAGGGACAAGCAATCAACGACCAAGCTTCCTCTGTATTCAAGTTGATAGAGCAGCTGAACATCAACGAAGCAATTCGAGCAGCTCGTGCTTTCGCTTTGTATTTCCAGTTGATCAATATCATAGAGCAAGACTACGAACAACGGCAGCAATTAATTCGTTATGAGGTAGAAACAGAGCAAGGCACTCAAGAAACTCTACCAGATTTCATATGTTCATCAAACCAGGAAGAAGCAGAAAATCCTGTTAACAGTGGACTAGGAGCAGACTTGCTTACCAAAAGTTGGCAAGTCAACAATAACGGCAAAAAAAGAGGGACTTTCGTCACTTTGTTCCCTCATTTATTCAAACTCAACGTACCACCACAGCAAATTCAACGTCTCATTGCTCAGTTGGACGTGCAGCTTGTGTTCACAGCCCACCCAACGGAAATTGTCCGTCATACAATTCGCGATAAGCAGCGGCGCGTGGTTAATCTGTTGCAACAGTTGGATGCAGTGGAAAAACGCTCGACCAATGGTGGTCCGGCTTGGGAAGTGCAAGAAGTGCGAGAACAATTGCTCGAAGAAATCCGCCTGTGGTGGCGTACCGACGAGCTACACCAGTTTAAACCTGAGGTATTAGATGAAGTAGACTATGCCTTACACTACTTCCAAGAAGTGATATTTGATGCGATTCCCCACTTGTACAAACGCTTCAAATATGCACTGTCTACCACTTTTCCCTGGTTGGAACCTCCCAGCAAAAACTTCTGTAAGTTTGGCTCTTGGGTAGGAGCAGATAGGGATGGGAATCCATCGGTGACACCAGAAATTACCTGGGAAACAGCCTGCTATCAGCGCAATATGGTGTTGGAAAAATACATCAAGTCGGTGAAGAAGTTGATTAACTTGTTGAGTTTATCGCTGCACTGGAGTGATATATTACCAGACTTGCTAGAATCTTTGGAGTTGGAGCAATCTCAACTCAGTGAAGTGTACGAGCAACTGGCTCTGCGCTTTCGCCAAGAACCATATCGCTTGAAGCTCTCTTATGTGCTCAAGCGGCTGGAAAATACTCGCGATCGCAATTTAGCTCTGTATAAACGGGAAACTCTCAAGAGCAATAATATCCCCATTTACCACTCAGGAGCAGAGTTTTTAGCAGAACTGCGTCTGATTGAACGCAACTTGACAGAAACAGGTTTAAGCTGTAGGGAATTGGAAAACCTGATATGTCAGGTAGAAATTTTTGGTTTTAACCTGACGCATCTCGACATCCGCCAAGAATCATCGCGTCACTCAGATGCTTTAAACGAAGTCCTAGAGTACTTGGGAGTTTTGAACAAACCTTACGACGAACTAACAGAGGACGAGAGAGTTGCTTGGCTGGTTTCCGAACTGCAAACACGCCGTCCGTTAATTCCAGCAGAACTGCCATTTTCCGAAAAAACGAACGATGTTATTCAAACTTTACGCGTGGTGCGATCGCTGCAACAAGAGTTTGGTCATAACATCTGCCAAACTTACATTATCAGTATGTGTCGCCAAGTAAGCGACGTGCTGGAAGTGTTGCTACTCGCTAAGGAAGCTGGACTTTATGATCCCGGTACTGCTGTTGGTACTATTCAAGTCGTTCCCCTGTTTGAAACGGTAGAAGACTTGCGGCGCTCAACAAGCGTCATGCGAGAACTGTTTGCGTTGCCCTTGTATCGTGCTTTGCTAGCAGGAGGATATGAAGCAGGGGGAGATAAGGGAGATAAGGGAGATAAGGGAGATGAGGGAGATAAGGGAGCAACATCCTCCTCATCCTCCTCATCCCCCTCATCCTCCTCATCCTCCTCATCCCCCTCATCCTCCTCATCCCCCTCATCCTCCTCATCCTCCTCATGCCCACTCACGCCCAATTTACAAGAAGTGATGCTGGGGTATTCTGACAGTAATAAAGACTCTGGATTTTTAAGCAGTAACTGGGAAATCCATAAAGCTCAAAAATCACTACAGAAAGTTGCAGAAGAATACGGTGTGAATTTGCGGATTTTCCACGGACGCGGTGGTTCTGTTGGACGCGGTGGTGGTCCAGCTTATGAAGCTATTTTGGCTCAACCTGGTCACAGTATCAATGGACGCATCAAAATTACTGAACAGGGAGAAGTTTTGGCTTCTAAATACTCCTTGCAGGACTTAGCACTGTATAATCTGGAAACGATCACCACTGCTGTCATTCAAGCGAGCTTGCTGCGGACGGGGTTCGATGATATAGAACCTTGGAATGAAATCATGGAAGAGCTAGCAGCGCGATCCCGTGCTCACTACCGCAACCTCATCTACGAACAACCTGATTTTATTGACTTCTTCCATCAAGTTACCCCAATTGAAGAAATTAGCCAGCTACAAATTAGCTCTCGTCCTGCGCGTCGTCCATCTGGGAAGAAAGATTTAAGCAGCCTGCGGGCAATTCCTTGGGTGTTCAGTTGGACACAAACCCGCTTCTTGCTACCTTCTTGGTATGGTGTTGGTACAGCATTGCAAGAATTCTTAAACGAAGAACCACAAGAACATCTGAAGTTGCTGCGTTATTTCTATATCAAGTGGCCCTTTTTCAAAATGGTGATTTCCAAGGCAGAAATGACCTTGGCAAAAGTAGACTTACAAATGGCGCAGCAGTATGTTCAGGAATTGTCCCAGCCTGAAGACAAAGCCCGTTTAGAGAAGGTTTTTGAACAAATTGCCAATGAATTCTACCAGACACGGGATTTGGTTTTGCAAATCACCGGTCATCAACGGCTTTTGGATGGAGACCCCATATTGCAACGCTCAGTACAATTACGTAATAGTACAATACTACCGCTAGGCTTTATACAAGTTTCCCTGCTCAAGCGCCTACGCCAAGCTCGAACTAATGTAACCTCCGGAGTCATTCACTCTCGTTACAGCAAAGGCGAGTTGTTGCGAGGGGCATTGTTAACCATCAACGGGATCGCCGCAGGCATGAGAAATACTGGTTGATCCGCTACACTGAGTCAAAAGTCATGAGTCTAAAGTCCACAAGTTTCGACTAATGACTCTTGACGAATAGATCTCTTGCAAAATTAAAAAGAAGCACCCCCCTCAGTCCCCCCGCAAGCGGGGGGAAGCAATAAAAATCTTGTTCCCTCCCCGTAAACGGGGAGGGTTAGGGTGGGGTTCTAGGGACTTACGCAAGAGGTTTAATAACTAATGACTAAAAATCGAACTTTAATTTGCACCTTTTTAGCACTCCTGTCAGGGTTGTCTGGAGGTTACATTGCAGGGCAAATCGCTATAACTCTCCACACTCAAAAGTGTCAAAACCAACCTTGGGGCTTGAAGGAGATGTGTAACGCTTTGGTAACACCAGGCGCAGTTTGGCAAGGTAGCACAACAGGGCTGTGGACAGGAACTGTTTTGGGTGCGTTTGTTGGAGGTTTAGTGACACGCCAAAATCGGCAATAGGAAGAAGAAACAGAGAAGACACAACAAAGAAGAAAAATTTCCCTTTTCAGTCTTCTCTCTTCACTCTTGATTCTTAACTATCAGTTGGGGCTGTTGGCGTTTGTGGTTTCCTGAGAGTTTTCCAGGAGTTTGTGCTGGTGTCAAAACAACGCCAAGTTCCCTCAGAAGGCTCCTGGTAGCAAAACACAGAGCGATCGCCAGCGTTAAAATTGTCAGTTAAATAATATACAATTCCTCTAAAAGGATGGGTTTTTCGACTCAACCGTTTAGCTACTGCTTGATTGGGACATTCTACGACAAATACGGGTTGTCCATCCAAATGACCCAAAGAGAAGATACACATCCGTAAAATGGCTCGCAACCAGCTTTCTGAGTTATCAAAATAATCATCAATGATTTTGTTGGTTAGAGCTTTTTCTAGGGCACGGTCTTGTTGACGAGGAGTGTGAGGGTCTGACATAGCGCAACTATTATGCTTTACCGTTGGTTTGAGATTAAACCAAAAGCTCCAAAAGTGACAAGCGTATGTCGAAACATACAGCAATAATGCTCAACAGAAGCCAAAAGTCAAGAATATAGCGCTGACTGGGGATTAGGGATTGGGGAACTCGGGGTCCCCTCTGGGGATGAGGGGCAATGGGGATTGGCGGTACAACACGAAAAATTATGTCCGGGGCAACAAAGCCCTCCGAAAGAAAGGAAATGCACCTTGACTGGTAAAATTCTCTAGTAAGGGTGAGACTAAATTGCATGACTACTGAAATTAACCAAGAGAACCAAGCAACCAAAGGCGCTGATGCCATTGATGAAGCAATTGAGCGCGGAATTGATTTTGATGGTTCCCCTATTCCCCCCGCCAAGCTGGAACTTTATCACAAAGTCATGGGGCTAGAAGCGAACAGACAGCGCAGCGGAGTCAGCAATACTATGCGATCGCGCATTGTGCGAATTGGAGCAAAACACATCCCCCAAGCAGAACTCAACCAACAGCTGATAGACGCTGGCTTTGCTCCCTTGAAAGAAAAAGAAATTGCCTTTTTCTACGGTCCAAAGTGATACCAAAGGGCAGTGCGCTCCCGCAGCGATCGCTGTCTCCCTGCGGAAGACAGTGTGGATACTTCAAGATGTCCTATCTATATTCACTTGAGGTGTGAGGAATGAGAGGTCATTTATAAAGTAAATATTAAGTAGGGTGTCCTGCGGCTATGTAAGGATTTGAGCGTCTTGTGAGAGTAGGAATGAGCCGTAACGCACCGCATAAGCGTGGTGCCGTACTTTGGGCTTTAACGCACCTTACAATTTAAGGTTTACTTTATAAATCATCTCTGAAGCTTAAACAAGTTTTTCTTGTACTGAACTACCCCCTGCCTTTAGGCATGGGGTAGTTCAGATAAAGGGCCTGTATTCGCTTACACAATTAGCGGTTCTTATATCGTTGATTTTCAGTCGGGACAGCCTTCAATTACAGTACCTGCTGGCAAAGCGATTATAGAACCAATTAATCTCGTTGTGCGTGCTAGGAATCCTAGCTCAACGGAGCCAGCGACATTAGTATTATTTCAGGTGAGAAAGCCTGGGACTGCCTTCCTGGATCCTGTATCTAAATAATTTAGCAACCGTCAGCTTTTTACAATTATTTGCAAAGAGTTTTATTTTGACCGAATTTCGGCATCACCCCCTTAAAAGTAATACAGGGGGTTTTACATATGGTTTCAATGCCAAAAATCCGTGACATTATACCCTAGTTCCGTTAACATTTGCCGTAAGAGAGGTAAACTCAGTCCAATGACATTGCTGTAGCAACCTTCGATTTTTTCTACAAACAGACTTCCACGACCTTCAAGGGCAAACGCACCAGCACACTTTAAAGGTTCACCTGTGGCGACATAAGCGTCAATGGTGCGATCGCTCAGTTGTGCAAAGTAAACTCTTGTTACCTGGTACTTGACTAAAGTTATCTTTTGTGTATTGTCTATTAAGGCATGACCCGTGTAAAGGTCGCCAAAACGACCTTGCATTTTTTGCCAGCGTTGACGTGCTTGTTCAGCATCTGCTGGTTTGCCATGAATTTCGCCGTTAATAGCCAAAACCGAATCACAACCCATGATTAAAGCAGATTGAAACTGAGGGGCTACAGTTTCTGCCTTTCGTTGGGCTAAAGTTTTTACCAATTGTGCAGGTTCATTTATTTGGACTTGTGACTCATCAAAGTCACTGGCACAAACGAAAGGCTGAATTCCGGCTGTTTGCAGCAAGCGGCGTCGTGCAACAGAAGCAGAGGCGAGTACAAAGGATGGGCTGCCCATAGGAGGAGTATGGAAGTAAAACTAGTAAACTGAGAAAGACTCTAGTGATTCTTCAATTAATCGTTTGACTCTACCCCAACGTCTTTCAGGAATTGAGGCATTGAACGTAAAAAGTTTGCCACGGCTGACAGCAACACTAGCAAGGTTGTGGCGTTGTTGGTTCTTAGGTAGAGAAATTGTATACTCTAAAAGATAATATGTTTTTCCGTTAGATTCCCGCTCTGCGGCATTGACTAACTCAGCTGTGCGACCAGAACCTTCAGGAGCAAGAGCGTTTTTTCCCAACTTATATCCTACTTCTCCTGGTGTCCCTAGTTCTTTCAAAGTTTTGCCTTCTGGAACTGGACTAATCACTACAGAAATATTTTCAGTCACCCCAATTATGTCGTGGAACACCACATCCGGACCGTCGGCAACTTTAACTTGCACCCAGCCGTTAGGATATAAAAACTGATAACCATCAGTGGTGTCTACATAGCTTTTAAGTCCAGCTGCAGCCGCCGCGCTAGAATGACTCAAGCTGAAGCTAAACACCAAGAGCAAAATCAATACAATTCTTTTCCACATTTCTACAGTTTCCTTTAGGCTGGAAGCAACACAAGCCAAGTGTATTTTCTCGTTTTCATTGTCCCATGTATGCTGACAACTTACGAACTACGCTGGTTTTACCCAGGCACAATACCGCAAGAGGTTGAACTTTGGTTTGAGCAAAATTGTCTGATTTCACCGCTACAACCACCAGAAGAACGGGAAGATTTGTATCTTTACTCACCAAGGTGTGACTTCTTGGGAATCAAATTGCGTCAAGGACGGCTAGAAGTCAAATGGCGCAAAGCAGAATTAGGCGTTGGGCGTTTTGGCGAATTCGTCTTGGGTAACACAGAGAAATGGGGCAAGTGGCTGTGTTGTGACCCTACAAAAGAAAGTTTTCAACCAAACCTCGTTCTAGACAACCCTTCATGGGTAAGTGTCCAGAAAATTCGCTATTCACAACTTTACCAAGTTTTCCCTGAGTTTCCACCACAACCTGTTGTTTCAAAAAATGAAGGTATCGACAACGGTTGTACAGTAGAACTTACCCATCTGATCATTCAAGAGAATGCTTGGTGGAGTCTTGCGTTTGAAGCTTTTGGCGAAGATACTCGTTTGATGGAGAACCTTCAGACAACAGCAAGTTGGGTATTTAAAACTTATCGTGGCTTAAAGTTGCTTGCTCTTAATTCTTACGCATACCCAAGTTGGCTAGCGCTTGTTTGTCGGTGACTGTTTACAAAACAAGTTACAAAACAAGCAAAAATCACCCAGCTGGGTACTGCTGTGCCTAATAACAGGGAACTAGGATATCAGAGGACAAACCAGGTGTAAAAGGTTATACTATTGCTGTTTTGGCACACACCAATGGCTGTAAAGGTACCGAAGTTCATAAAGAGTTGCAACACGAGGAATTGTTCGCCTTTGGGACTGACAAGCTGTATCCATCATCAGACCATGGGCTTGTCTTGTCATTAGCCATTCTTTGAGTTACTAAATCAATCCAGGTCAGAATAATTACAAGGAAAGGTTTTATGGGTTTGGACAAAGGTTACGGTGTTTTAAAATGTCATGCGATCGCTGGCAAGAAGGAACTTGACAAAGATGCCCCGCATTATCAAGTTCATGTGAAGGACGATCAGTTTTCGTATCGTCTTGCAATCAACGTTAGATCAGTTCAGCAACCTTTCGATTTGTTCTATTTTGTCGATGATGATTTTGAACATTTCATCACTGACAAACTCGATAAATTGAACTTTGGCTTTACGGAGATTGAGGAGTTAGAGAGAAAGGCTGGGGAAATTGCACTGGACTACATCCGAGCAAACTTATTTAAAGTCGATAATCTGAAACCATTGCCCTTCAATTTACCTGGAGAAAACAACGACCTCAACGAGTTGATTGACTCGCACATTCAACGGGCAATTGACACTCAAGCAGTTGTCTATGCCTTTGGGGAACCGTGGGGAGCAGAAAATAAGCCTGACAAAGTGTTCGACTTTGAACCGGGAAGAGGCGTTCATAATATTCATATGAACCAGGGCAACAGTGGGAATTTTGCCAGGGAAAATGGGGTTTTCCAAGATGGGGCGTTGTTGATTCATTATCCCTCTGCGCAAGGCTCACACGACCACTGGGTTGCGGCATTTTTTGCATTTCAATCCCAGTCCTTCCACACTGATGATCGTACTGGCAATCCCATAGCCATAGATCAAAGGGTGGGAACTGAACCAGTGGAACCAGGTGTTTCTGCTGTGAAGGCCCAGGTAAAAATTGTTGCTGCTTTGGTGAATCCTCGTAAGGAAGATACAGGCAAGGAGTCTATTACTTTAATCAACTCTTCACCAGAAAAAGTTGATTTGACCAATTGGGCAATTGCTGACAGCCTCAAACGTAAGCACCGCCTTGAAGGGTTGAGTATCTCACCTGGCGGAGTTGTCACAGTGTCTTTAAGTGGAGAAAATATTCAGCTTTCCAATAATGGGGGCATCATCACCCTTCTTGATGACAAAGGAATTAAGATTGACGGTGTTTCCTACACGAAGGAAGATGCCCAACAGCAGGGTTGGACGATTGTGTTTTGATTTGTTGTTAGTTGTTAGTGTCTGTTCTTGCTAACTACTAACAATTAACTATTGTGCTTGCAGTACTACCAATGTCATATCATCGGTGTTTTGCTTATCGCCACCAATAAATTGTTGCACTTGGTTAAATAAATAATCTAGAATTTCCTCTGGTCCACTACAAATCCTACAAGCGTAGCTAAATACGACCACGAGGTTTTCTTCATCAAAGCGATCGCCACTTGCAGCTGCTGCATCGGTCAAGCCATCTGTATAATAAAGAACGATATCTCCCGGCTCTAACTGTGCCTGACCATCTTCGTATTGGTTGTTAGCATCTAAACCGATAAGCATTCCAAAGGTATCTAAACGACTCACTGTTTTCGTTGCCGCATGCCACCACATTGGCGGATTGTGTGCTGCATTACTGAAAGACAAAATCCGTGTTTTGGGGTCATATTCTGAGTAAAATAGAGTGACAAAGCGGTGGGAATTTTCCAAATCTGCATACATCACTCGATTCAAGTTTTGCAGGATTCGTTTCGGGGGATGACCGTGTAACACTTCTCCCCGCAGCATTCCCCGCATCATAGTCATAATCAGTCCTGCAGGGACTCCTTTGCCCATAACATCACCAATCACTAAAGCCCAGCGACCATCTGCATCTAAACCGCCTTTGTTGTTTGGCTGAATTTGATTATGATTTGTGGGAATAAAGTCGTAGTAGTCTCCGCCAACACGATTGGCTGGTTTACAGCTTGCGGCAAGGGCAACACCTGAAATATTAGGGCATTGGCGTGGCAGAAGTCGCCTTTGAATTTCTGCGCCAATTTCTAGTTCTTGGTCTAGGCGTTCTTTTTTCCTCAGTTCTACGGCAAGTTCATCATTTTCTATTGCTACAGCCGTTTGATCTGCCACTAGGCGGACTAACTTTTGTCTGGTTTCTGTCCAAGTATATTCTGGTTCGCGACTCAAAACGTAAAGCCATCCCCGTTCTGTATGCTTTACCAGAATCGCCGTACCAAAGATTTGTATATCTGGTCCCAAGCAGCGATGCATATAGTCATCCAATGCACCCGTGGTCATTGCTAAAGGTTGGGTATTGGGGACATATGTGATTTGACTCGTTGCTGTTTCTAGTGCCTTGCGGATATTCTTACGCTGCCCACTATCCTGCCAATGCAGCTGTTCTAATCTCACTTGACCATTGGGTTTGTACAGAAATAGGGCACTACCATCTGCATCTGTGACTCTTGTTGCCATCAAAGGAATCAGTTCCAAAAACTGATTCAAATTATTGAAGCTTCGCAAAGCAAATCCCAAAGAACTCAGTAAATCTTGAATTTTATTTTGTTCTCGGTGCAACCGTGCCACGAGTTCTTTGAGTGCCACAACTGGAGTGACCTGAGTTGTCGGGGCACCACTATTACTGTCAGTTGGTTGAGACGGTGGTTGAGGCACAGTTACCATTGTGATCTACATTATTTTTGTTTTATATTCCTTATAAATACTTTCGTTTTTGGATTGCTAAACCATATTGTGACAAACCTGTCAGTTTAACAAGAGTAGAAAAACGTAAGGTCTAAATTCTAAAAGTCTTTCATATTTCATTTGCTTATTTAATTTTTTAATATTAATTTAGAGTCATATATTTTTAGCACAAAACGACCTGCACAAAACAACCATTCTAGATACACGCTGATAAGCTCCAAAATATATCATACTTTAATAACTTAGTCATATACCTTTGGATATATAAAATAGCTTGGCTTCTCAACCGCTAAGTGTCAAGAATGCCTGCTTGTACCTCAGGGTCTGATCATTGTAAAGGCTTACCCTTATCCACATACCTAAAAATATGTAAACAAAAATGCATTGTAGATAAATCATCACACCAACAGGTACAAGCTGGGGCACGAAATCGAAAAACAGTATAAATTAGAACGTTTCATCTAAAAGTTAGACAATCAGTTGCTGTTTCACCGTCACTCTTTAAATCTTTAATTTACCACTAGAGAATATTTTTAAATATTAAGTCAGGGAATTTTGACTTACAGCGGTTTTCTTTCGGGTGGGCATTGCCACTTAACGTTTAAACCTTTATTCCACGTTGATTTACCCCACCCCTTAATCCCCTCCCCTTGCAAGGGGAGGGGAGGTTTTGGCGCAAGACAAAACCGGGGTAGGGTTCTAACTGTATTGCAACGAAACCAGAAGCGCTGTCAGGCAGAACGTCTCCACAATCAAATCGCTGTGCAGCAATCTTCAATAATTTATCAAGCTAACCATTCAAGAGTGCTTCCACAAACTCATAGCTAGAAAAAGGACGCAAATCTTCAATTCCTTCCCCAGCACCAATAAAACGAATAGGTAAGCCTAACTGCTGCACCACGGCAAGGGCAACGCCTCCTTTAGCAGTACTATCCAGCTTAGTCAAAACGACACCACTCAGTTGTGCGGCTTCCGAAAAGACCTCAGCTTGCCGCAATCCATTTTGACCTAAAGTTGCATCTAAAACCAAAAGGGACTCGATTTTAGCACCGGGGGCTTTTTTGTCAATAATGCGACGAATTTTACTGAGTTCGTCCATCAAATTTTTTTTATTTTGTAGTCGTCCGGCGGTATCCACCAGAAGTAATTCTATTTCTCGTGCTGTGGCAGCAGAGATGGCGTCAAACACAACTGCTGCTGGATCTGCATTCTTCGCAGGATTGGAAATAACTTCCACACCACTTCTAGTGCCCCAAATCTTAACCTGTTCCACAGCGGCGGCGCGGAAGGTGTCCGCTGCACCAATCAAGCATTTATAGCCGGATTTATTTGCTAGGTGTGCGAGTTTACCAATGGTGGTAGTTTTGCCAGCGCCATTTACCCCAGTAATTAACCAAACGTTGAGAGTTTCTTTTTCTGGGACAAAGATAGGCTTACTAGATTGTTTGACTGGTGCATCCAGCATATCTCGCAAGATGCTTTTCAGGTAGGCGATCGCCTCCTCTGGTGGCAGGACTTCTTGACGAAGCTTGTTCTGTAAAGTATTGATGATGTAATCTGTTGCTTCCACACCGACATCGGCTTGTAAAAGCAATGCCTCAATCTCCCCTACGGCTGCTTGGTTAAGTGGTCCTTGTCCGACAATTGCCTTGAGTTGGTTGAGGATGTTACGGCGGGTTTTGTCTAAGCCTTGTCGCAGCTTTTTCAGCCAAGTGATTTCTTCAAAAGAAATGTCTTCTGGACGCCTCCCTTGTGCCGCCAGGACTTCTGTTGACCATAAGAATCCTTCATCTAAGTCTAATCCAGGAATTTCCCCTGTAACCTCTGGTGCAGTGGTAGTTGCAGCTGTCTGCTGTTGAACCTCTGGTTCTGGGACTTCTATTGCGGTTGCTATGAGTCTTTCTTGTCTTGCTTGCCGTTCTGCTGCTGCCCTTTCTAAAAATGATAAAGTTGCAGGTGGTGTTGGCGGCGTTACCTCTTGTGTTATCGGTGGTTCAGTGGGTTCTGGTGAAGCGACATCTGTGGTCATGAAGCTGTCAGCATCTGGTTCTTCGGCAATTTCTGGTACCTCTGGTGGTGTGCTGAGTTCATCTGTGCCATCTGGTTCTTCGGCAGTAATTTGGTCCGCAGTTACAACAACTTCTTCTGGGGGTTGTGCCGTTTCTGCCTGAACTGGTTCTGTTTCAGGTTCTTCTGGTGGTGCTTCGGCTATTACCTCAGTTTCTTTTGTTTCTGCTGGCTGAGGTTGTTGCCTTTGCTGAATATTTTTATAAGCAGCTTTCGCATAAGCCAGTAAGTCAGTCGCTACCTCAGGTGCTGTTTCTGAGGTTGAGGTTTCGGCTGGTTGTGGTTGAGGTTCTTTTGCAGCAGGAGTTTCTTCCTGCTTTTGTTGAGAGGGAGTACCAGAAGGCTCGTTATGTTGACGGCGGAACCAATTAAAAACCATTGCAGCTAGTTAGTTATAAAACTTAAGTTTTTATTTAAGTTTATGAGTTTAATTCAACTTTTAACTTTTTCTTGAGGAAATCTTTGCCACAAATGATAACAAATCCCTGCTTTACCCCACCCGCGCACATCAAGCACCCTCCCCTTGCTAAGGCGAGGGTTGGGGAGGGGTAACGCGAGGACTGCAATAATAACTAATCATCCGAACTTGATATGATTCACCGCTTCCAACGCAAAATCTCCTACCCCTTCCCCCGCAGGTGGGAGAGAGGTTAGGAAAAAATTTGATTGCCAAGGGTTGAGTGGCACGAATAAAGTGAGTTGGCATTCTTGACTGAATAACTGAACCTTTTATGGAGTACTTGCTACCTTTCTTTGGTCAGTGACTCGGCGCAGAACACCATTAATAAATCGATGGCTGTCTTCTTCACTGTAGCGCTTAGCTAACTCTATGGCTTCGTTAATTGTCACGCTTTCTGGAACTTGAAGATACTTCATTTCTGCGACAGCGATTCGCAGTATATCCCGGTCAATGTGTGCCAGGCGAGTGACTTGCCAATCTACCAGGGCAGTAGCAATTTCCTCGTCTATGGTGTTTCGGTTTTCATTAACAGCGATGATAATGTCTTTGGCGTACTCGCGGACTTCTCTGTCTTGATTAGCTAGTTGAATGAGTTCCGGAAATTCAATAGTCGCAGCCAACTTGTTGATTGCTGTTTGCGTGTGGACGATCGCCTCTTTTACCATTGTTCTGGCGGTATTGAGGTCACTGGCGCGTGTTTCGCTAGTCAAAAGGCGATCGTTACTGCGTTGCAGTTCCCCAGCCGCATTGTCTAAAGTATCTTGAACTTCGGAGCGCAGGGTGCGTACTGCTGCTAGCACCAACTTTGGTACGAGTTGCTCTTGTGGTATTTTTTCTAATTTTTTCGGATTCATTGGCAGTTGGCTTAGGCTTAATAGTGCCAACTCCCGAGCTATTTGACGTGGTTTACGCTCTTGCATAAAAGTGAGTTCAGAGTATATGAGGAAGAATTTTTGGTTTTAGGTTGAGAAGTGGCAGACAAGAATAACTGCTCTTGTCTAATAACCCATGACTAATGACTAATCACCAATAACTACATGATTTTAAGTTTCTTCGAGAGGAATAACCTGCCGTTTTGCTTCTAAGGGTGGCACTTCTCGTTGGCGTTCTTTAGAAATAACCAACTGAGTTAAGGGGGTATTGGGAGCAACAATGCCACCAGAAACTACAATTTTAAACGCATCTTCAATGGACAATGACAGATTTATAACCTCGTCTTCCGGAACAACTGCATACCATCCAGTCGTGGGATTCGGGGTTGTTGGTATGAAAACGCTCAACATCGGGCGAGACATCTGAGCCTGGATCTCGCTACTCATGATACCCGTAACAAAGCCGATCGCCCAGATTCCTGCACGTGGATATTCTACTAAAATCACACGGCGAAACTTGCCGTTGCTATCTTTTAAGAGTGTTTCTAGAAGTTGCTTGAGAGTTTTGTAAACCTGTCCAGCTAGGGGAATTGCCTGCAACAGCCGCTCACCTACATCTAGTAACCACCGTCCTGCAATATTTCGAGCCATCAAGCCAATCAGCAGAATACTCAGTAGTGGTACCATCAGTCCCACTAAGAGATCCAATAGATTCACCAAGATGGGGTGCATTCCCTGAAATGGATTTAGTTGTTTGGGAATTTGGGTGAGAAAGTTGATGACCCAATTTGCAATGGTAATCGTGAGCCAAATGGTAGTTGCAAGGGGAATCACGACCAACAACCCAGCAATTAGGTCATTTTTGAGGTCTTGTTTCCAGCGATTGATTGCCAAGTCCCTATTCTCCTTTTTTAGGCAAGTCGAACTTCTTTTATTGGTACTTATACCAGTAGGTTCGTCAATGCTTCGGACTTCGGCGTGAGCTCAGTGGAACGCTTCCGGACGCATTGACCTCGAGCGTAACCGAGGGGTCAAATGGGGAGGACAGTCTTGTGCAGTTTGGAGTGGTGGTTTTTGCCGAAGCCCGCTTCTTGCTTGACGGGCAAGATGCCGCCAGTATCTGTCCAACACGGCATAGAGTGAGCACTAATGCCGCAAAAAATGCCTGCTTTTGCAGCAAACCCAGCCATTTTCCTGACTGTGTGCAAATAGACGGAGACCAAGCAGGGTGGGGGCTAGCTAGTCTAACGACTTGTGACTTTTCTTTTTAAGACTTATAAACTATTGTTGCAAACCTTTTAACGTATTACTAATACTACCTTGCTACATAAAAAGCTGCTCATTGTTCTAGGAAGGGATCACCGAACTTTGTTAGTATTTTTGCTCACAAGTGGCGCTCTCTGCGGCACAATCATCTCATCTAGAATTCTGTGAAAAATATGAAGTTCTATAAAGTATAACATTAATGAAATTTAGTTGTTATTTGGGCGTCGCATAAAAATCAATTTTGGGGTAGTAGAGCAAGTGAAATCTTGCACCGTTCAAAGCTGACCTGGTTTGCCCGCTCGCAGTTTCAATTCTATGGTTAATTTCAGCCCTAAAGCATATTGCCAATTAGTTCTCCCCCTGATATTTGAGTCAGTGTGAAAGTTTAGAAATTTGAATTCCGTCGGAAGTCAAAGAAGCTTTCCAGACACTCTTGCCAAGCAAGATTGCGACTCAATTTTTGCTGACTCCAAGAAAGTGCAGCTTGCTCAAAAATTTCAGAGAAACTGGGACACAAAGGAGCGAGATTCGCTAGGCGATTGACTTTGATTTTTTGGGCGATCGCCATTGCAATAACATTAATTAACTCTCCTGCTTCTGCACCTAAGAGCGAAGCGCCCAAAATTTCACCATTGCGTAGGACAATGAGTTTACAGATACCCGTAGTTTCGTCTCGGATTTGGGCAGCTGATAATGTTTTAAAGAACTGCCGCAAAACAATAACTTCATCAGGACTATATCGGCGTTTGGCTTGCGCTTCTGTTAAACCGACTTGTGCGAATACTGGGTTAGTAAAGACTGCCCAAGGAATATGCCGATAATTGACTTTCAACCTAGGGAAAAAGAGTGCATTTTGCAGGGCTACTCTCGCTTCGTAATGAGCAATATTGACAAATTCATACCCACCAATCACATCACCACAAGCCCAAATACGCTTGTTGGTAGTTTGCAGTTTATCATTCACCAGCAGGCGGCGCTGATTCCATTTCACGTCTACCGCTGCCAAATTTAAAGATTCAATATTTGGCTGCTGTGCTGTCGCGACTACGATTTCATCTGTTTCAATCGCCTTATCTCCCACTTGAAGCCATTTTTTATCCTCAATTTGTCTCACCTGAGTAACTCGTGTTTTGGTAAAGACGCGCACACCTTCTGCTTCCAACTGGCTGCAAAGCATTTGGGCTATCTCAGAATCAACATCGGGAAGAATATTTGGGTGTTCTACAACCAAGGTCACATCATAACCAAACCGCGCTAGAGTTTGAGCTAGTTCGATGCTTTGGGGAACACCGCCAATAATCACCCACTGTTTAGATGGTGTAGAACTGCTCAAGAATTGCCAAATCTGAGGTATGGTCAAAAATCCAGTTCTTTGTAATCCTTCAATCTCTGGAATTGCCGGACGCGAACCCGTAGCAAGCAAATAGCTGCGTGCGCGTAGCGTTCGCCCATCAACGGCAAATGAGAGATGGGGTGAGGATTCAAATTGACCATTGGCGATAATCACATCAACTCCTTGGGCAGCTAAAACGGCAGGTGAATGCTGCTCTTGGAGATTGGAGACAACGCCATGAGCATATAACATGGCTTGGGGTGCATGAGCAGAAATTTGGCATTTTTCTGAGTTATCAGCACATGAGGTCTGAAGCCCAAATAGTGTTGCATCACCCAGTTTTTTGGCAAGGTTGCTGATGTAGTTTAAAGCGTGGTGAGAAAGAAACTCGTAAGGTGCGTTTAAGTTTGTTAATGCACCCTTTGTCGTTGGTTCCACCAAAGCAACCTTGGCTCTGAGTTGAGAAGCAGTAAGGGCAGCATAGCGTCCAGCTAAACTGCCACCAATAACCACAACATCGTAGTCAATAGTCACGTTATTTGTCCTTTGTCTTTTGTCAATTGTCCTTCGTCAATTGTCCTTTCTCTTAATGACTAATGACTCATCACTAATGACTAATGATAGAGCTTCTAGCAGGCGTTGGTTATCTAACCCTGAGCGTACGGCTACCCGGAAATACCTATCGCCTAGCTCCGAAAAACTTAGGCAATCACGGATCAAAATCTGGTGATGCTTGAGTAATTTTTGCTGCAACTGTGAACTAGATTGTTGTGATTCAACGAGTAAAAAATTAGCCGCACTTTGCAGGGGTTGCAATCCGCTTAAAGAAGCTAAACCCTGGAAGAGTTGATCTCGTGCTGCTGGTAGCCAAGCCCAGGTTTGCTCTTGAAACTCTTTATCCTTAAGCGCAGCGACTGCTGCCGCTGCTGCCAAGGTATTTACGGGCCAAGGGTCACGCCACAACTGCCAGCGCTGCAAACGATCGGGGTGGGCGATCGCATATCCCAGTCGCAAACCAGGCAGACTGTAGAACTTGGTGAGCGATCGCAAAATCACTAAATTTGGATATTCCTGCACCACCTCTATCAGGCTTTGTTCCTGTCCTGGGGGCAGAAAATCCATAAAAGCTTCATCCACCACCACCAAGGCAAATTCCTTCAAGTATGGCAAAATGGCTTCCCGCGAAAATAACTTCCCCGTAGGATTATGGGGGTTATTCAGCAATAGTCCTTTGTCGTTTGTGAGACCAGTCCTGAAGGCGGGTTTCCCGCCGTAGGGAACTGGCGAACCCGTAAGGGTCGTTTGTCTTTTGTCATGGATAACTGACAAATGACGAATGACAAATGACTCTTGACCGTTAGTCCCGAAAGACAAAGGAAACTCCAGTACCTCAGCGTGGTATGCCGCCAGCGCCCGATAGTAGTCGCCAAAGGCTGGAGTTATCAAAGCTGTTGCGGCTAACTGTGCCAATTCCCGACCTGCTAGTGAAAGTAATTCTGCCGAGCCGTTACCCGGCAAAATCCATTCAGGAGGCAGTTGATGAAAGTGACTGAGACTTGCTCTCAGTTCACCATAATCAGGGTCTGGATAGTGCCTGAGGTTGCCCAATTGGGATTCAATTGCCGCTAAGGCACTGTTTGGAGGTCCCAAGGGGCTGATGCTGGCAGAAAAATCCAGAATAGCACTTGGGGGACAGCCAGCTAACGCTGCTGCCCAAGCTAGATTTCCCCCGTGTGCAGGTTGCCGCATAGAAAAAGGGTGTCCTAAAGAACCAAAACAGAACCTAAGATTTTGGGGGTGCAACCTTTTCTCTAAACAATTTCCCAGCGGAAAAAGCAGGCACCTTGGTTGCCGGGATTTCCATCTTCTCATTTGTTTTGGGGTTGCGACCTTCGCGGGCTTTACGTTCCCGTGATTCAAATGAGCCAAATCCCACCAAAGTGACTTTATCGCCAGAGGAAACTGCTTCGATGATGGTTTCCAAAGCCGCAGTTAAGACTGCATCAGCTTGTTTTTTAGTAACACTAGCCTTTTCAGCTACGGCATCAACCAATTCACCTTTGTTCATGTCAAACTCCTAATTGTTTACTTGAGATTGTGTACAGAGACGCCCTGACACATCTTTACTTAAATCTCTGTTTGGAGATCTACAAAAGTCGCCCTTATGAGTCTTTATGCTTAAAGAGGCTGTAATTCCCATAGGCTCGACTTTTCAATGAATCATTCTAAAGTGTCGTAGCCAGAAGTGGATAGATGAAACCATTAATTTATATAGATTTCAGGATTTTTTTTATAAATCGGGCAATAGTTTCACGAAAAACCACCCCTAAAGTAGGAAAAAATACTTAGTAAAAACCCCTGTTGCTAGGGGAACAGGGGGGAGTGGAGGGATAAACAGGTGGAATGGTAGTTAGTCTTTGTTAAGTTTAATGACTGTATTTTAATGACTATATGGGCTTGAGCTTATTGAGATTGAGATCCCCGACTTCTTTAAGAAGTCGGGGATCTTGTTTTGATTCGTGACGTTGCCATAAGTTAGGCCAAGGATTTGTGGAGATGCCATCCGATTCAGTAGGGAAGCTGTTTCGCTCATCGCTGTATTTTAACGCTTTGGCACCTGTAAACCACCACGTTCAAGGATTTGCCGTACATCTGGGCTAGGGGTGTAGTTATAGCCAAAAGAGGAGCGCTCTGAATCTTCTACAATTTGAGGCGTTAGCAATACAATCACCTCGCTGCGATCGCTAGTTTTGTTTGTTCTTCTAAATAAAGCACCGAGGATAGGAATATCACCTAAAATGGGAACTTTTGTTACACTTACCCTATCAGAGTCCTGGATGATACCGCTGAGAATAAGCGTCTGACCGTCGCGGAGGCGAATGAGACCTGATTGCAAACTTCTTTCTGCAAGTAAAGTAATTTCACCATCCTCAGGAGTCTGTATTGAACTATTAGGTGCAGATACAGTAGGCGCAACAGACAAGGACACAAAGCCGTTGTCATCAACTCGCTCCACTCTCACTCTCAAAGTCAGACCTGCTTCCTTAATAATAGGTTTTCTATTAGAAATAATTTGTCCGGTTAATAAATTTACTCCAGTGGTTTGTCCAGTTGATGAATTGGTTCCAGTGGTTTGTCCGGTTGATGAATTAGTTCCAGTTACAGATGATACTTCAACACCTCCATACACTTGCGCAGTTAACTTTACTAAAGCTTCCTGACCTTCTTGTACTGTCAAAGTCGGATCAGTCAAAATCTTGGCATTGCCATTCGTAACTTGAGCTTGCAAATTAGCAACGAAACGTCTAGAGACTCCATTTGGTCTAGAACCAAAATTCAAACCTACTGCACCACTATTATTACTAAAGAAGTTGTTGCCTATGCCAAAGGAGAAGCTGGTGTTAAAGTCCTTTGTGTTGCGTAAATTAACATCGATAATCCTGACGTTAATGACCACTTGCCGACGGCGGACATCAAGCTGAGTGAGTTGAGCCATTGCAATCTCAATCAGCCTAGGAGGGCCAACTAAGGTAATAGAATTAGTGCGCTCATCTCCTAATGCCTGTACACCTCGAAGTAAGGGGTTAGAGTCTTTAAAATCAACGCGTTGAGTTTCAACTCTGGTTTCTATGGTGGTCTGGCTTTGGGTGACTGCGGTATTAGCTGCACCACCCACAGGTACAGCATTTACACTGGTAACTTGCCGTTCGCGGCTGACAGCACTTTCTGCTCCTAAGGCAACCAAAAAGTTTAGTGCTGTTCCCACCGTTACCTGATTGAGCCGCACACCACGCACAATCACATCACGGGTGGAATTAGGCAGTTTTGCTCCAACAAAAATTGTCCGTCCGCTGCGGTTCGCTTCAAGACCACTCAAGCGCAAGACATAGTTAAAAACATCTTGAACTGGCTCATTTTCTATATCCAACGAGATCGTTGGTCCGTCACCCCCAGGAATACCTTGCTGTCGCTGCTGTCCTCCAGAAGCTTGCCCACCTGCTTCTCTTCCCGCAAAAGCCAGGTTAAGACCAGCAGCACGGGCAAGCAGTGACAAAACCTCGCGTACCGGAGCGTCTCGCAACACTAAGCGAGACACTCGTTCTTGAGTTCCCAAGTCAATATTGCTAGGAGAAGCATCAATATTTGAAATGGCTATATCCCCTACTGGTGGTGCAACCGCTCTGGGTAAGAAAGGTGGAGCTTGGTTCGTGTTTGAAGCTGGTCCTTGTGTAGGTGTGCCGTCAATGCTAACTTGGGGGTTGGGAACGAGAACGTCTGGCTTTTGACTTTGTTGAGGTGGAGAAGTCGGCGCTGCTTGTGTTCCCTGTGCTGAGGTAAAACCAAGAATAATTTCATTTTGCTTTCGCACTACAGGTTGATTGTTGGGGGTGCTGCTCGTTCCGGTCACTATCACTTGGATGCTAGTAGGATCAAGTTGATTAACTGTCACTGAAGCAATGCCTGGAGCCGGATTGTCTTGGCGGAAACTATTTCTTTGTGGTAAACGTAATTGAGTATTAATAATATCTGCGACTAAAGTATTACCTTTTTTTGTCGTAAAAATTTGTGGGCGTGAGCCTGAGGCAGTTGTTAATACAATATTTATTCCACCATTAACTGGACTAAGCTGCACTCCAGTAATTTCAGTAGTCTGTGCCGATACTGGTTGAGCCGCTAAAAAAACAATTGCAGCGGCATCTAACACAACACTACTAGCGTGAAGCTGTTTCACAGTTCATTCCTCATAATTGGAAAACGATTAAGTAACTGCGTGAAATGAAACGTAAAATATACTCCTGGTTTGTAGTGAGTACTTTAGTACTCAGAGCAAGGGAGTGAGGGAGTGAGGGAGTGAGGGAGTGAGGGAGTGAGGGAGTGAGGGAGT
>NZ_CAWUDP010000128.1:0-24784 GCF_963920835.1 Scytonema sp. PCC 10023 | reverse complement strand
AGTGCTGCCAAATTGTTGAGGCTTTGTGCCACATCCGGATGTTCCTTGCCCAGTACCTTCTCCCTGATTGCTAGTGAACGTTGAAACAAAGGTTCCGCTTGTTGATAGTTCCCCTGTGTGTGGTACAGTGCTGCCAAATTGTTGAGGCTTTGTGCGACATCCGGATGTTCCTTGCCCTGTACCTTCTCCCCGATTGCTAGTGCGCGTTGCAACAAAGGTTCCGCTTGTTGATAGTTCCCCTGTGCCCGGTAAAGTAGAGCCAAATTGTTGAGGCTCTTGGCGACATCCGGATGTTCCTTGCCCAGTACCTTCTCCCTGATTGCTAGTGCGTGTTGCAACAAAGGTTCTGCTTGTTGATAGTTCCCCCGTGCCTGGTAAAGTAGAGCCAAATTGTTGAGGCTGGTGGCGACAGCAGGATGTTCCTTGCCCAGTAGCTTCTCCCTTATTGCTAGTGAACGTTGATACAAAGGTTCTGCTTGTTGATAGTTCCCCTGTTCCCGGTAAAGTTCTGCCAAATTGTTGAGGCTGGTGGCGACACTAAAATGTTCCTTGCCCAGTACCTTCTCCCAGATTGCTAGTGAACGTTGATACAAAGGTTCTGCTTGTTGATAGTTCCCCTGGTTCGAGTAGAGTAGAGCCAAATTGTTGAGGCTTGTGGCAACATCAGGATGTTCCTTGCCCAGTACCTTCTCCCTGATTGCTAGTACGCGTTCTGCTAAGGGAATGGCAGTACTATACTTACCCTCCTGGTACAACTGAATGACCTGTTGATTAAGCCGTTTAGCTTCCTCTAGGTCTACTGACTGTTCTGCTGACGGCGGTGATTGGGATTGTCCTGTTACTTTGGCGTCAGTCACCAGTAACGCGATGCAAGAGAGTGCAGTCCCGGAGGCGATCGCCACTGCTATTGTGACTGACCAGGACACCAATTTGATACCTTTTTGGGTTTGGGATTTTGACTTTGAGAACTGTCGAGACACGTACTTCTACTCCGAAACTAGATTGGAGAACACCTGATTTCCCTCTCTGCGCCCTCTGCGTCCTCTGCGGTTCGTTCAATAAATTCTATCTATGAATGCAACTCGGTATGAACCGTATTGCTTTATAGCTGTTTGTAACCCGGAGTAAGGTACACAAAGAAATAATGAACCACACATGGACACAGATGGACACAGATAAATAATTACTTCATTCAATTGAATTGCGCTATCAAAACATATTGGGAGGGTGAGAACCCCTACCTTTTAATCCGGGGATGAAACCCGACCCAACAGGTTTTAACCTGTTGTTTCTTTTTCAACATATTGTCTAACAGCTTCTCGAATTAAATCCCAATCGTGAACGCTCTGTTTTTTGAGAAAGTTTTGCCAAATCTTGATGCTCTTTGTCTGAAAATCTAACAGTTAACTTTTGTATGACCTTATATCGGTGTTATAATAGGGTCATGTTAACACAGGATGAAAAACTCCAAAAAACAAACGTGTTAGCAGACTGAACCATGACAACTGAAGATATGGGGTTGTGTTGAGAAGAACGCGCTGCGTTGCCTTCAACACGTAAAATCTTCAAGGTTGGAAGATCCTAAAGTAGCCGTACAGCCTGAAAGGGTCGAGGCGGGTAGGGCTGTTTGAACCAGCCAACGTGTTTTTTGTAAAACACGAGACAACGTTGCTCCGTGCGGCTTTTAGCCCAGGTCGCAATAACAGTCTAGAATCCACGTTTTTTCAAAGCGTGGAGAGTTCAAAAATAGCTACCACCTTCCTCAACTGCACCCAAAGCCAAAAGTGTTGCCCGCTGCGCCTCACTTAAACCAACGACTCCCGTAATGTTCATTCCTTCATAAGGTCTGGGACTTCTAAGAATTTTTATACACTCGCCCGTTTCGATATTCCAAAGCCGGATAGTTTGGTCTTCGCTGCTGCTGGCAAGAAGGTGAGAATCGATAAATGCGACTGCATAAATCCATCGTGTGTGACCTTGAAGAATTTTCAAGCACTCCCCAGTTTCCACATTCCAGATTCTCACAGTTTTGTCAGTACTTGCACTTGCCAGCAGGCGACCATCTAAACTGTAAGTCACACTCACAACAGCGCCAGAATGTCCATGCAGAGTTGAGAGACACTCTCCAGTCTCAACATCCCAAATTTTTATCGTTTTATCTTCACTACCGCTTGCTAAGATTTGTCCATTTGGACTAAAGACGACTGACCAGGTTCCATGAGTGTGTCCTGTAAATGTTTTGATGCACCGTCCTGTCTGCACATCCCAACCTCGAATCAGGAAATCGGCACCAGCACTAATCACGAGTTTACCATCGCGACTAAAAACAGTTGAGACAGCAGCGGTATCATGTTGAAAAACCTGCAGACATTCCCCAGTATGCACATCCCATATTCTTACTTGTTTATCACTACCAGCACTCGTTAGATGCCCATCGGGACTAAAGGCGACTGAAAGCACCCAACTTGTGTGTCCTCGCAAAATTTGTAGACACTCTCCAGTTTGAATATCCCAAATTCTCACCGTTTCATCAGAACTACCGCTTGCGAAAGTTCTCCCATCTGGACTGAAAGCCACAAAGCGCACCCAGTTTGTATGACCCTCTAAAGTTTTGATACACTTGCCAGTATTGATGTCCCAAAGTTTAACTTTTTGGTCTTCACTACCACTCGCTATCATCGGGAAGTCGCCAAGATGATTGCGTGGAGAAACGGCTAATGCCCAGATACCGCTACCATATCCGTAAAAGGTGCGGAAACATTTTCCTGTGCTAATGTCCCAGAGTTTAATAGTTTGGTTGTCATCACTAGCAATTAAATGTTGTCCGTTGGGACTGAAGGCAAGCGATCGCAAAGTATTGGTGTGTCCTTGTAATGTTTTAATACATTCTCCAGTATGAATATTCCATAGTCGGATAGTTGTGTCACCACTACCACTGGCAATGGTATTACCGTCACTACTACAGACAACACACCAAACATGGTTTGTATGACTTTGAAGCGTGTGCAGACATTCTCCTGTTGACACATCCCAAATCTTAACAGTCGCATCTGCACTACCACTTACCAACTTTTTACCATCTATACTAAATACTACAGACCACACATCATGAGTGTGTCCACGCAATGTTTTCAAACATTCGCCGGTATTAACATTCCATAGTTTAATCGTTTGGTCAAGGCTCCCACTAGCTATAGTTCTACCGTCAGAACTACAGGCAACACAGCCAATCCAATCCGTATGTCCTTGCAATGTTTTTAAACACTCTCCACTCTGGATATCCCACAGTTTGATTGTTTGGTCAAGACCGCCACTGGCAAGGATGGGATGATAGTCACTTGAATTTGGCGGTTCAAACAAAGCTGCAGTCCAAACAAAGGAATTATGCCCACGAAATACTTGCAAACATTCACCTGTTAAATTCCACTGCTTGACAGTTTGGTCGTCGCTAGCACTAAATAAGGTGCGACCGTCAGCGCTAAACACAATCGACCGAACCCAGCCTGCGTGTGCTTCCCAAGTCAAACATTGTTGTCCATCTGTTGCTTGCCATAGGGAAATTTTGCCGTCAGTATCCCCAGTTGCCAGAAGACAACCATCAGGACTGACTGCTACTGTGAAGATGTAGCTCAGATTTGCAGTAAAGGTAGATTTTGCTAAATCCGAATGAGCGAAGTTTGTCTGATGTAAGTTTACACCTTTTAAATCTGCTTGCCAAATTGTCAATCCAGAAAAGTCATGACCGCTTAAATCCACATTTAGCTGACGAAGCAAATTGATAGTATTTCCACCAACATAACCTGTATCAATTGGTTTATTGCCGCGCAGTGAGGCAAGAATTGTCATCAACTGAGTTTCAATTCGAGTTACATTGCCAAAGATAGAAAGTAACTGTTTAATAACAGGGTTAAGAATTAGATAAATTTGAATTTCTTTGATGTAGTCTTTTGCTGTAGCTTTGATAAGAGCATGACTTTTGGAAAGGGAAACATCCTGATTTTCAATTTCAGTACACACCTGTTGAATCAGGCGACTGGTCATATACTCCATTAATACAGGTTGCAGCGTAAATGTAGAGACGTTGTGTACAATGTCTCTAGCAATTTCAATGAGCGATCGCCTTTCCAAAGCTTGCAGTGCTTCTAGTAATTGAGAACTGGAAATAGGGGATAGTAAATCAGCTTGTATTTCTGCAAAAGCCACAGGTTCACGGTTAATTGCCAACCAGTACATAATTTCTTGCTCAATGGTTGACAAACGCTGAAATTGCTGTTCAATTATATCTTGAATATCACCAAATACGACTGTACCTTGAGAAAGAAACCTAGAAATATTACTATCAAATAAATCTCGAATCGTTGTCGCTACAATTTTCAGCGCCAGCGGATTTCCTGCGTAAGATTGAATTAAGTTTTGCCAGTCATAAGTTGAGCCAGTAAAATGTCCTTTACAGCGAAAGATTCCTTGTCCGTCTGCTGTTGATAAACCAGATAATTGCATAGACCGAACGGGCAAGATTTCACCTTCAATCACTGCGACTTCTCTAGGCTTTTCTCGGCTTGTCATCACCAAGCAACTTTGATGGCGCGACTCCCCAATTCGCTTAAAAAGTTCGCCATATTCTTCATATCCTGCGCGGTAGTGTCCTGTACGAGTACCTAGTTCACTGCTGCATAAAATTGTTTCAGCATTATCAAGAATAACAAGACAGCGATGTTTTTGTAAATAACTCAACAGTAGAGAAATTTTATCGCTAACAGAGTCAGGTAAATTGGTTTCCTTTTGTTGTGAAAGAAATTGAATCAAGCCAATCAGCAGTGGTTCAATTGTTGGCGCGTTGTGGAGCGATCGCCAGACAACAAACTCAAATTGCTGCTGTAGTTTTTCCCCCAGCTTCACAGAAAGAGAAGTTTTTCCAATTCCACCAATTCCTAATATTGCCACTAATCGACAACGGTCTTGGATAATCCATTGCTCTAAAGTTACCAGTTCTTGAGAACGTCCGTAAAAGATAGAAACGTCTATCGCCTCACCCCAGTCTTGTAAGCGAGATGAGGAGGATGAGGAGGATGAGGGAGATGAGGGAGATGAGGGGGATGAGGGGGATGAGGGGGATGAGGGAGATGAGGGAGAGACTCCTAATATTGAATTTTGAATTTTGAGAGAAGTTGGAGCGGAGGAAACCTCCGTCCCTTGCGCGTCTGTGGAGGAGACTCCAATCTTCGGTGATTTTGAATTTATTTCTTCCCCTGCTTCCCCTGCTTTCCTTTCCTGGATGCTACGAGAACACCATCTTCTTATAGCAGAGCGGAGGTTATCTTTAGTTACTTTCTCGCCCATTGCTTGAGAAAGCATTTTCCAGAGTCGAAAGCCTACAATTTTGATGTACTCGGCATCATAACCGAATTCTTCGGCAATCTGGGGATAGGTTTTACGTTCCCAAGACTGTCGAAAAATAACTTCTTGCAAGTCATTTAAAGATGCTGTCTCAAGAACAGTTTCAACAATGGCTAAGGCTTCTTCGATTGTCATTGGTCACAAATAGTGCTAACTAAAGCTAACTGAATGTTGTAACTTTCAATAACTTTTAGTTACTGCAAGGACTATGGGATTTTTTTTACTATGCATTCAGTTGTTGATTCCAAGTGAACAGCAACTATAACCATACTTTATCACTGTAATCATTTTAGGATATGACCACAACCTTACAACGTCGCGAAAGCACAAACGTATGGGAGCGGTTCTGTGAGTGGATCACCAGCACTGAAAACCGCTTATACATCGGTTGGTTTGGTGTTCTCATGATTCCAACACTGTTAGCCGCTACAACCTGCTTTATCATTGCATTCATCGCAGCGCCTCCGGTTGACATTGACGGTATTCGTGAGCCTGTTGCAGGTTCATTAGTATACGGCAACAACATCATCTCTGGTGCAGTTGTTCCTTCTTCCAATGCGATCGGCTTACACTTCTACCCCATCTGGGAAGCAGCTTCCTTAGATGAATGGTTGTACAACGGTGGTCCATACCAGTTGGTAGTATTCCACTTCCTGATTGGCGTATTCTGCTACTTAGGTCGTGAATGGGAATTGTCCTACCGCTTAGGTATGCGTCCTTGGATCTGCGTAGCATTCTCTGCTCCTGTAGCAGCAGCAACCGCAGTATTCTTGATTTACCCGATTGGACAAGGTTCCTTCTCTGATGGTATGCCCTTGGGTATCTCTGGTACATTCAACTTCATGTTGGTGTTCCAAGCTGAACACAACATCTTGATGCATCCCTTCCATCAATTAGGAGTTGTAGGTGTATTTGGCGGTGCTTTAATTTCTGCCATGCACGGTTCTCTTGTGACCTCTTCCTTGGTGCGTGAAACCACCGAGCAGGAGTCCGCGAATTACGGCTACAAATTCGGTCAAGAGGAAGAAACTTACAGCATTGTTGCTGCTCACGGTTACCTGGGACGCTTATTCTGGCAGTATGTCAGCTTCAGCAACTCACGTTCCCTGCACTTTGTTCTGGCTGCTTTGCCTGTGATTGGTATCTGGTTCACCGCCTTGGGTGTCAGCACCATGGCATTCAACCTCAACGGATTCAACTTTAACTCTTCCGTAATTGACTCTCAAGGTCGTGTAATCAGTACATGGGCGGATATTTTGAACCGCGCTAACCTGGGTATGGAAGTGATGCACGAGCGTAACGCTCACAACTTCCCCCTCGATCTAGCTAGCGGCGAGCAAGCTCCTGTCGCTCTCACTGCTTCTGCTATCAACGGCTAGGTTACTCAAGATTTAGATTTCGTGGTCTGTTTTATGAGTGCATGAACTACCCGCCCTTACTTCGTAGAAGGGCGGGTTTCTACATCCAGCCCAGTAAGAGTAGATTTTTGACGCTTCGCACGTCCTAGTTGCTTCATACTTCCCGCAATTTTGCGGCTGCGTGAAGTAGAGCTAGCAACATCAGCGTCTACGTTAGCGAAGCGGCGCGTTAGCGCGGCTCGTTCCAAACCCCGGTAGAATACCTTTTGCCCAGTAAAGCATTACTTCTGCGGCAGCTATGTCCCTGTCTTGGATGTATCCACATTGTTGACACTCATGAACTCTATCATCAAGTGTCTTTTTGTGCTGATATCCACATTTAGGACAGGTTTGACTGGGTTTTACTTTCTTGGTTGGAACTTGAATAAACACACCACCAATTTGTTCTACTTTGTATTTGATAGTGCTTTTGAGCATTCCAAACCCAACATCAAGTATTGACTTATTTAAGCCAGCCTTTTGTTTTTTGCGCTTACGGGGTCTTACACGTAAAAAATCGGGCAGCCTTTGTTTTGTTGATCTGTCGGCGTAGTCGGGTACTCGTTGTAATAAGGCTGCCCGATTTTTAGGGGACAATGCGTCGCCTTTCTTTGCTTTACTAGTCATTTTGGTGACTTCTAGTTTTTCGGTTGCAACGAAGCTATTACCGCTTACAATCTCTGCTGCAACTTGATGTACCCAATTTTGTCTCTGGTTGGCAACTTTACAAGTTAGCTTACTAACCTTGGCTTGGGCTTTTTTCCATCTTCTAGAAGCTTTAACCTTTTTCTTTTTATTTGGAGATTGTTTTCGTCTTTTCTGTTTAGACGCTCGTTTTATCTCACGCTCAGCATTACGCAAAAACTTGGGAGCGTCTATGTGTTGATGATTCTCTCCGTCAGTAATAGACAAAGCTGACTTACAACCCAAGTCAATGCCAATCGCATTTGTCGGTAATGTTTCGGGCTTCAGTACTTGTTCTAATACGTCAACGGTGATAGATGCATACCATTTCCCATTGCGATAAACAATTGTGCAAGTAGTTGGGGTTCCCCAATACTTAGCCTTGCCACGCATCTGAATGCGTCCAATTTTGGACAAAACGATATATCCATTCTCACTATTTGACTCAACAGAGTAACCAGTTTTAGCTGGATACGTCCATCCTGAGTAATGACGGATTGACTTGAACCTTGGACGCTTGCTTAATCCCTTGAACCAACGCTCAAAGGCAAAATCTACTCTTTTGAGAGTAGCTTGCAAGGCTTGAGAGTTGATCTCTTTATACTCTGTCCAAACCTCTTTGAATGTAGGTAAACTATTCTGTTGCTCGATATAGCTAACAGAGTGTTTGAACTTTTCGTATTGTGTAAATCTGTTGTATACAGCAGCGTTATAGAGGTCTTTGTGAAGCTTCCGATGATACCGCAAAGACTGTTCTATTTGCTTATTTGGGTATAACCGAAAAGTCATTCGCCTCGTTGCCACTATTTTATTTACCTCCTGCTTACTAGCTATACTGATGCTATCGTTGAAGTAGAGGTATGTCAAGTGACGCCGCGAAAAGGGTCTCATTCTATTTTTTCTGTTCACCTGCATTTTGTATTTGTGACTAAGTACCGATGCAAAGCAATAACCGCCCCAATGCTGGAACGGTTACGAGAGATATTTGCAAATGTATGTGTAAAGACAAAGTGTCAGTTGATTGAGTTTTCCGGACAATCAGACCATGTTCACCTGCTAATAGACTTTCATCCCGACAACAATCTTTCTGCACTTGCTGGAAGCTTGAAGTCAGCATCCAGCAGAATTATTCAAAAAGAATTCTCAGAACATCTTGCAACTATATACAAAAATTCAGTACTGTGATCCAGTTCTTATTATGTTGCTTCTACTGGCGGCGCACCAATTGAAAGAATTAAGCACTACATTCAATCTCAGGAACAACCCTCCGATTGATTTGGCTACTCCTCATACATCTTTTCCCTCAGTAGCCTTTTACTACTATTGGTCAAAGATGCAATCGTCACGAGGGCGCTATTCATCCCCACCCAACATAGCGGTTGAGGGTGGGGACTTCCGCGACACCGTTAATGAGCGCCTTACAACCGGGGCGCTTTTTTGTGTCTAAGTTCATTAAACTTCTTACAAAAGTCAATTTTAGGATAAAAAAGACAGATAAACACAGATAAATTATCTGTGTCCATCGTAGGGTGGGATTTACACCCACATCCACCAGTTAGTTATGGAATTTTCAAGGTTCGTACTTGACCTCAGAAAGACCACGATTGGAGGAACTGAGTAGTCAGCGAGTGAGGAATAAGTAAAAGGATCTGAGCTGCATCCTGAATGCCTTATCTGTCGCAAACATTTTTTGAATTGGTATAAATTTTTTCTGGTATAATTTATTTTTTGGAAGTCCCTATATCCTTACCAACTTTTTTTAATAGGGTTAAATTCTGGGAAATATGGAGAAAGATAAATCAGACGTGCTCCATGTTCCTCACTATGTATCAAGCAAAAACGTATCAAGCAAAAATGATTCACCTTCAAGATATTTATGAAGGTGCCTCTTAGCAATATGTTGAACATCCTTTGAAATCCATTCATGTTCTTTTGGATTATTCAGATGAAAGGAGTAATTATATATTATTGCCATGATAAAAAATCCCTCTACTATTTGTAAGTAACGCTCGGGTAATCTACGAATAGTTTGATACCCTTCAAAAAAGGAAGATCTCACTTGAGGAAGTAAATATTGAATTGACTCAGCAATATCATAAAGGTAGTATCCAAAGCCACAACGAGCGAAATCAATTGGTCGAATTTGTTCGTTGTGAAATAGATAATTGCTTTCATGTAAATCTGCATGAATTAATCCCCAAACATCTTGTGCTTGACCCAGTGTTTTCATCGTGCTTTCAATCTTTTGGGTTGCTACTGTAAGCATCCTATAATGCTCTGGTGAAATCAAGCCATAGGACACTGCTGGGTAAAGTGCTGATAGTGCTGCGCGCAGACGATTTTCATCAAATATTGGACGTACAAAATTTTGTGGTAATTTCCACTGACTGCTATAGCGATGCAGTTGAGCCATTAATGAGCCGAGCTGGTGAGCTTGTTGTGGTGTTCGATGAGTATCGCAGACGTAGCCATCAATCCAACGTAGCAATGAGCAATAAAAAACATCTTGGGTATCATCTGCTAACACTTGTGTCACCCATCTACCCTCTAAATTTTGCACTGGCTCTTGCACTATTACATTGGTATCACGACGCAAGGCTGCAAGCCACAAAAGTTCTGATTCGATAATATCTGGTCTTTGCCATATATCATCCTGTAACCCTGAAAATCCTTGGTGGATGCGGAGGAGGAACTTTTCCTCTGGTGCTTCCACACAAAAGGTCACGTTTCCACTATGACCCAGAAACCGAAGTTCTCCCTGAACTACAGCATATTGATTGAGTGCAGCCTTGGCAATGCGTTCGTAAGCGTCAGTCTGTGCCATTATTTACAATGTTCAATAAAGGTTGTGTTCCAAAAAAAATATTTTAATGCGTATTCGCTGTCCATCTATGTCCATCTGTGATTCAAAAATTCATGAACTACAATTTCTCCCTTAAGTAGCTCAACTCGGCGATCGCCCAAAATACCAGCAGCAATCATGCGGTGATACTCGTCAATCGTCCACTTGGCAGGGATAACGGTCATGGCGATTGATTCCTCCCAATGATTCGTTTTTATCTTCTCATGCTAATGTACATAAAACAAAAAGCTTACAGTTATGATGGCTTATGATGACTTCTAGCAACAACTTTAACAAATACTAAAATGGCTCAACTTATTTCTTACGTTAATGGAGAATATCTTCCATTCGACCAAGCTTCTCTTCCACTTAATGATTTAGGAATTGTCAGAGGGTATGGAATATTTGATTATCTCCGGACTTATAACGGAGTACCATTTAGACTACGAGAACACGTTCAAAGGCTGCAAAAATCCGCAGAATTAATTGGCTTAAGTTTGCCGTGGTTAACTGAGGAAATAGAAGGAATTACTCAAGAAACACTGAGGCGCAATAATCTCCCAGAAGCTAGTATTCGGCTTGTTGTGACTGGCGGTTCTTCAGCCGACTTTATTACTCCTCCCGAACAACCAAGTCTAGTGGTTATTGTCACTCCTGTTGCCCAATATCCAGTGGAATATTATGAAAGAGGCGTCAAAGTTGTCACTGTGCCAATAGAACGGTTCATTCCTCAAGCCAAAACCCTGAATTATATTTCTGCAATTATGGCACTACAACAAGCAAAACGCGCTAATGCTATTGATGCACTGTATGTTAATCAGCAGAGCCATGTATTGGAAGGAACTACTACAAATTTCTTTGTTTTTCGAGGCTCTCAACTAATTACGCCAAAAGAAAATATTCTAAATGGTATCACAAGAAATGTTGTGTTGGAACTTGCTAAAAATCGATTTGAGATAGTTAAGCAACCAATTTATTACAGCGATTTGAATAGTTGTGATGAAGCTTTTATAACATCTTCCACGAAGGAGATTATGCCCGTAGTTCAAATTGATGACCTACAGATATCTAATGGAAAACCAGGAGAAAAGACTCAACTTCTCATGCATTTATTTAACAATTATACTATAGCAGTCTTAAATGATTCGTGAAAAAACAAGATCCCCGACTTCTTTAAGAAGTCGGGGATCTGAAAAACTCAATTTTTACAAATGAAATAGGATTGGTATAGTTTAGGTAAAGTATAAACATAGACAATTGAAAGTACTTAAAATATGCTGTGCGTATGCGTGCGCGCCCGCTTTACGCTTACGGGCGATTGGCTTTGCCACTGCCCCTTGGGCAATCGCCACTCATCGAGTGCCCTGAGACATCATAGGAGAAAAAATATGGAGAGAAGCATGATTGGAATGTGTGCACAACCAAAACCGCCCGTTGCCCCTGTCAAACCCGTTACAGACGACTACTTCGGCACGAAGGTAACGGACAATTACCGTTATATGGAAAACTTCAACGATGAACAGGTGCAGCAGTGGGTGAAAGCACAAGCTGACTATACAACTAACGTGCTCAAACAACTGCCTGGGCGCGATGCTTTTTTCAACCGCATGATGGAATTAGAGGCTTCCGTTCCGGCAAAGATGGACTGTGTGTTGCGGCTTGCTAACGGCAAACTTTTCTATCTCAAACGGGAAGCACAAGACGATGTGTGGAAACTTTACCTGCGCGACGGCATGAACGGCAGCGAAATTCTCTTGGTCGATCCTGAACAATTCAAACAAGAAACAGGCAAGCCACACGCGATCAATAGCTTCATCCCGTCGTGGGATGGCAAGTATGTGATGTATGCTATTTCAGCAAGCGGCTCGGAAGAGGCTTCGCTGTATGTGATGGATACTCAAACTCTTAAAGATGTAGACGAACCAATTTCGCGGCTGCATTACGGTGGAAGTTGGTTACCCGATAACCAGTCGTTCCTCTACACTCGCCATCAAGAGATGAAAGAAGGCATGGCGATAACCGAGAAAAATCAAAACAGCAAAGTCTATTTGCACAGACTTGGCACAGATGTAGAACAAGATACCCTTGTCCTCGGTCATGCAGTGACTCCTTTGATCGACGTTTCGAGCGTAGCATCTCCATTTATCGTCACCGTTCCAAATTCCGACTATGTATTTGCGGTCATCCTCTACGGCACCCAGAAAGAGCTGGATCTCTATGTCGCAACTCTTGCTTCATTCAATCAAGGAACACCCGAGTGGAAAAAGGTTTGCGATGCGATCGATGAAGTAAAACTCTTCGACGTGCATGGAGAAGACCTGTATTTGCTGACGCACAAAAATGCGCCTCGCTACAAGATTGTCAAAACCTCGTTGAAAAACCCTGACTTTTCTAGTGCTGAACTCGTCATGGCAGAAAGGGACCAGATTATCGAAATAATGGTTGCCGCTCAAGATGCGCTTTATGTGCTCACAAGCGACAATGGCATTAACAAAGTCATTCGCATTGCTTACGACGGTAAAGCAGAACCACTCAACCTGCCGTTTGATGGCACAGTCGATTTTTTTGGAAATGACCCCAGAGTTTCAAAAAATGATTCCAGAGTGGAAGGAATTTTACTGGCTATGACCACTTGGACGAGAGCCTACAGCATCTATGAATACAATCCGAAAACAGAAAGCTTTGTGGAGACAGGTTTACAACCAAAAGGTAAATATGATGCACCAGATGATTTAATTGCTAGGGAAGTTGAGGTGCGATCGCATGATGGGACGATGGTACCACTGTCTATTGTCCACAAAAAAGGTATCAAACTCGATGGCTCAAATCCATGCTGGCTGACTGGTTACGGGGCTTATGGCTTCTCCCTGTACCTACCCTACCAACACCAAAATTATGCGTGGTACGAAAAAGGCGGCATAATGGCATTTGCCCATGTGCGCGGTGGTGGCGAAAAAGGGCGAGAGTGGTATCGTGCCGGATTTCAGCAAACCAAGCCAAACACCTGGAAAGATTTTATTGCTTGCGCTGAATATTTGATTGAACAGAAATACACCTCACCTGCAAAACTGGCGGGCGAAGGCATAAGCGCAGGCGGTATCTTGATTGGCAGAGCCGTAACAGAGCGTCCTGACCTCTTTGCCGTGGCAATTCCACGGGTGGGCGTCATGAATGCGATTCGCTTTGAAACAACGCCAAACGGCGTGAATAATATTCGTGAATTTGGCAGCTGCCAAACGGAAGCGGGGTTCAAAGCACTCTATGAAATGGATGCCTTTTTGCACGTCAAGGACGGTGTCAACTACCCGGCAATGATGATTACGCACGGCATCACTGATCCTCGATGCGAACCTTGGCAATCGGCAAAGTTTGCAGCGCGGGTTCAAGCCGCCTCAGCCAGCGGCAAACCTGTCTTGCTCCGCATTGACTATGAAGCGGGACACGGCGTTGGCTCAACCAAAACGCAACGTCTCCAAGAACGAGCCGACATTTTCACCTTTATGATGTCGCAATTCGGGATCGAGGACTAAGCTGAAAATCCTACAATTTGCACACCCTAAGACGCTGTCCACCCGCCATCAACCTCAATAATTTGCCCTGTCACATAGCCGCATGTGGCAAGGAAAAATGCTGCATCTGCCACCTCATCAGATTGACCTGCACGCTTGAGCGGAATTTTGGCTTTTGCTGACTCAGCCAAATTTTCCGCCTGTTCCTTTGACAAATTAGATTGGATGTCTGTGTCTTCGATTAATCCCGGTGAGATAGCATTCACGCGGATGCCTCTAGGACCTAGCTCAACCGCAAGGGCACGTGCCATTGAGTTAACGGCACCACAAAGGGCAGAACCCGCGCTATAGTAGGGCAGTCCGACGGTGGCTGCAATTCCAGAGCAGAAGATAATAACACTCCCCGGTGGCATTTTGGGTACTGCATAGTGCGCTGCCGCTAGTTGACCAAAGAACCGTCCTTCAAAAAGGGATTTAGCTTGTGCCACTGGTACCGTATCAATTGCACCAAAGTGTGCTGCACCAGCACAAGTCACAAGAAGATCCACCCGTTCCAGTCCTTCAAAAAGCCGCTGCACCTGTTCAAAATCAGAGACATCGGTGGGAATTGCAACAGCAGAGTCTCCGATGCTCTTGGCAGCATCTGCCAAGCGTTGCGGCTGTCTGCTTGCCAGAATGACTTTTGCCCCAACACTTGCAAAACGTCTTGCTATTGCGTAACCAATTCCCGCAGAGCCTCCTGTTACAACAGCAATTTTTCCTGTAAGTATTTCTTCCATACGGTTTCTTTTAACGCAGTATCAATTTTTATTGAACTTTATTTACAGCGCTTTTCACATGATTAAACCACAAATCGTAGGGTGGGCATTGCCTATAAAAGTTTATGTGATCCACATTTGAGATATTGGTGAGCAATGCCCACCTTAGCTGAAAACCGCTGTAATGAAAATACTTCAAAGTCATTTTACCTTTATGCTGGGCTAATTTATGCGCTCTGGTGAACCGCGATCGCGACTTGCGACGCTTGTCCCAAAAAAGCGATTTCTTTGGCTCTGGGTTCTACATCAGAAGCAGCAGCGCTAAACCCAACTGCACGTGCATAGCGCATTGGCTCTAACCATTGATTCTACTCATCCCAATTTCTTCCATTCCACAAAGATGCCCAAACGTTTACTGCTGCATGACTCATCAGTGGAAACGATAAATATAGCGCAACTCAATTGAATGAAGTACTAATTTATCTGTGTCCATCTGTGTCCATCTGTGGTTCATTATTTCTTTGTGTACCTCAACCAATTGCAAACCGCTATATAATCTTTTTACTTTGATTGCGGAATTTAGAACAGAAATTGTGTGGTAATAAGTAAATAGAACGCTGTTAGACTCGGTAGTACATGGAGCTACTCACTGCAGGTACGATTGTGCGATCGCCGCAGGCGATTGCCCAAGGGGCAGTGGCAAAGCCAATCGCACTTGTAATTCTAACAAGTCATTGTGTATCGATTCTACTACGCCTTACACGCTTTGGAGTTTGTCCAGACTCGACGTATGTAAATGAGAAATTTGCTCTTCTTCTGTTCTATTTCTATTGCATTAGTGCATAAGTTAACTTCGGTTTCATCTATAAGAATTAAGTATAAGTGTTTCTCATGTAGTACCTTTTTGGGCTATTTCGCATAAACTTTTACCCTTGTTCTATGGACTCAACCCGACCAATTCATGGTAATAACCCAGATGTCAAAACAATTTTAATTTTGGCAGCCAATCCGGAAGGTACTTCGAGGTTACAATTGGATAAGGAAGTACGGGAAATTGATGAAGGGTTGAGACGAGCTTCTAAGCGTGAGCAGTTTAGGTTAGAGCAGAAGTGGGCAGTACGTCAGCGTGATTTTTACCGAGCAATCTTAGATTACCAACCCCAGATTGTTCACTTCAGTGGGCATGGTGCTGGAGTTGATGGCATTGTTTTAGGAAATGAAGCTGATGAGCCAGCGTTTCTCAACGCAGATGCACTGGCAAGTATGTTTAAGTTATTTGCCACCAAGGGAGTTGAGTGCGTACTTCTCAATGCTTGTTATAGTGAGGTACAAGCAAAAGCCATTAGCCAACACGTCAACTATGTGATTGGCATGAACCGAACGATTGGGGATAAAGCAGCTATAGCATTTTCTGTAGCATTTTACGATGCAATAGCCGCTGGAGAACAGATGGGGTTTGCTTATGAATTAGGTTGCTCGGTTTTGATGAGTTATTTAGAGCAGCAAACTCCGGTTCTTTTGAAAAAAGACCAAATTAGTATCATCCAGCCATTGTTCGATGTTATTCCTCCCAATCCATATCAAGGCTTAGCTGCATTTACAGAAGTTGATGCAGCATTCTTTTTTGGACGGGAAACGTTTGTCAATGGTTTACTAAAAGCCGTCAACCAACAGCCTTTGGTAGGAGTGATTGGTCCTAGTGGTAGTGGGAAATCTTCTGTCGTGTATGCGGGGTTGTTTCCCCAACTGCGGATTTCTGGAAACTGGCTGATTGAATCAATACGTCCTGGGGATAAACCATTTTATCAGTTAGCTTCTGTTTTAGTACGTTTATTGGAACCAGAAACTGGGGAAACTGCACAACTGCGAGAAGCTGTGGGATTAGCAGCAGATATGGAACTTGGGAGAATCACTTTACCTACGGTGATATCTCGGATTAATGAACGCCAGACTGGTAAACGCTTGTTGCTGTTTATAGATCAGTTTGAGGAACTTTACACTCTCTGCCAGAATAAGGAGGTCATTGAACGTTTCGTTGATGCGCTGTTGGCAGCGATTCATCTGGACAACTTCACACTCGTTTTTACTTTAAGGGCTGACTTTTACAACTTTGTCCTTGCGTATCGTCCATTTCGTGATGCATTGCAACAGTTTTCACCTCAATTGTTAAGTTCGATGAATCGTGAGGAATGCAAGAGAGCAATTGAGCAGCCAGCCCAGAAAATGGAAGTCCAATTAGAAGGACAATTAACGGAACGAATTTTAGATGATGTCGGCAATGAGCCTGGAAACCTGCCATTGCTGGAATTTGCCCTCACCCGACTTTGGTCATTGCAGCAAAAGCGCAAGTTAACTCACGCCCGCTATGACGAGATTGGGGGTGTGAAAAAAGCTTTGGCTAATCACGCCGAGGAAGTTTATAAGCGACTGAACGAAACACAGCAAACAATTGTACCACGAATTTTTGTGCAATTAGTGCGCCCAGGAGAAGGAACAGAAGACACTCGTCGCATTGCCAACCGTGCAGAAGTTGGAGATGAGAACTGGGGATTAGTGAGTTATTTAGCAGGATACCCAGCCCGCTTGGTTGTCACCGGACGCGATGAAAAATCAGGCGTTGATACAGTAGAAGTTGTCCATGAAGCCCTGATCCGCGAATGGCTGACTCTGCGAGAGTGGATGAACGCTAACCGTCAGTTTCGCCTTTGGCAAGAGCGGCTGAAAGTGGCAGTGCTGGAGTGGAAGAATAGTAACTATGATTCTGGGGCATTGTTGCGGGGTGTACCATTGGGTGTGGCTCAAGAGTGGTTGCACAAACGAGCTGAGGAAATGACACCCCAAGAGCGAGATTTTATTAGTGCTAGTGTACAGCAGCGTTCTAAAGAGCAGGAGAAACTGGCTAAAGAGCAGGAGGAAAAAGAGCGCAGGCGGCGGCGTAACACAAATGCGTTGATTAGTGGTTTAGTTGCTGCTCTAATTTTATCAGGATTTGCTTTTTCGCAATGGCAGCAAGCAGAAAACCGACGATTTAATGCAGAGTTTTTAGCTCAAAATCTCACCACAGAAAATCTTTTTGCCTCGGATTTACAACTAGAAGCTTTATTATCCGGTTTGAAAGCAGGGAAAAATTTGAAAAAATATGGTGATGCTGTCAATGCCGATAACAGCACAAAAACAATTGCTACTCTGCAACAGGTTGTTTACGGATTGAAAGAACACAACCGATTGGAAGAGCATAGCGGTTCTGTCTTAAGTGTCGTGTTCAGCCCGGATGGCAAGACAATTGCCACTGGTAGTAGAGACAACACAGTGAAGCTATGGAATCTAAAGGGGCAGGAACTCCAGACTTTTCAAGGGCATAGCAGTTATGTCACAAGTGTCGTGTTCAGCCCGGATGGCAAGACGATTGCCACTGGTAGTTTGGACAACACAGTGAAGCTATGGAATCTAAAGGGGCAGGAACTCCAGACTTTTCAGGGGCATAGCGATTATGTCACAAGTGTGGTGTTCAGCCCGGATGGCAAGACGATTGCTTCTGGTAGTTCTGACAACACAGTGAAGCTGTGGAATCTAAACGGGCAGGTACTCCAGACTTTTAAGGGGCATAGCGGTTCGGTCAATAGTGTGGTGTTCAGCCCGGATGGCAAGACGATTGCCACTGGTAGTAGAGACAACACAGTGAAGCTGTGGAATCTAAACGGGCAGGTACTCCAGACTTTTAAGGGGCATAGCAGTCAGGTCTTTAGTGTCGTGTTCAGCCCGGATGGCAAGACGATTGCCACTGGTAGTTCTGACAACACAGTGAAGCTATGGAATCTAAACGGGCAGGAACTCCAGACTTTTAAGGGGCATAGCAATTATGTCTTAAGTGTCGTGTTCAGCCCGGATGGCAAGACGATTGCTTCTGGTAGTGAAGACACGAGCGTCAAACTGTGGAATCTAAACGGGCAGGTACTCCAGACTTTTAAGGGGCATAGCCGTCCTGTCACAAGTGTCGTGTTCAGCCCGGATGGCAAGACGATTGCCACTGGTAGTACAGACAACACAGTGAAGCTATGGAATCTAAAGGGGCAGGAACTCCAGACTTTTAAGGGGCATAGCGATTCTGTCACAAGTGTCGTGTTCAGCCCGGATGGCAAGACGATTGCCACTGGTAGTGATGACAAGACAGTAAAACTGTGGAATCTAAACGGGCAGGTACTCCAGACTTTTAAGGGGCATAGCAGTCAGGTCTTTAGTGTCGTGTTCAGCCCGGATGGCAAGACGATTGCTACTGATAGTAATGACAACACCGTGAAGCTATGGAATCTAAACGGGCAGGTACTCCAGACTTTTAAGGGGCATAGCCGTCCTGTCACAAGTGTCGTGTTCAGCCCGGATGGCAAGACGATTGCCACTGGTAGTACAGACAACACAGTGAAGCTATGGAATCTAAAGGGGCAGGAACTCCAGACTTTTAAGGGGCATAGCAGTCATGTCAATAGTGTCGTGTTCAGCCCGGATGGCAAGACGATCGCCACTGGTAGTTGGGACGACACAGCCAAACTGTGGAATCTGGATTTGGATGACCTACTAATACGTGGTTGTGCTTGGATTTCTGACTATCTGAAATACAACCCCAATGTTAGCAAAGATGACCGCCATCTCTGCGATGATATTCCTAACGCCCCAAAATTTCCAACTGTGCAGCAGCGCGGCGTTTCCTCTCCTCTGGGCCACGTCATGCCAAGTAAAAAGAACCAAGTAAAAAGTAAAAAGAAAGAATTCAATATTTCTTTTACCTTTTAACTTTTAACTTGTTCTTGGAGGCGATCGCAAAGGTGCCAGTGCCCCTTGGGCGATCGCCCACTTCAAAGACCATAAAACCAAACAAATAGACGACCTCATCACCAACGCCGTCACAGGTAAAATAAATGTGCGCCAAGTCCCCATTCCCTAACTCCAGAAACCATTATGACTCAAAAAATCTATCAACTCCCCCTAACCTTCGAGCAAATTCTTAATCTTGTCCTACAACTTCCAGCGCAAGAACAAGAACAACTCATTCAAGAAATCAAAAAACACTCTCCTAATAAAGATGAAGATTTACCGAGTGTTTTTGACAGAATCGGCAGAGATGCTCAAGCCCAAGGACTAACAGAAGAAATCTTAGAAGAATTACTCGCCGATGAATCATAAACTCATTGTCATTGATACAAATGTTTTAATTAGTGCTGCCCTGAGTCCAGATGGAACAGCCCGTAAAGCACTAAATAAAGCCTATAAACAATTCAAAATCGCTCAAAGCGAAGAAACTTACCAAGAATTAAAAATCCGAATTTCCAAACCTAAGTTCGATAAATATATTTCAGATGCAGACCGACAAGATTTTTTGGATGTCGTTAAAAAATACAGTCAATTTATAGAAATAAAATCTCAAATAAACACCTGTAGAGATGCAGACGATAACAAATTTTTAGAACTTGCTAAAGATTCCAACGCAGAATTTTTAATCACAGGAGATAAAGACCTGTTATCACTCAAGACTTTAGCCGAATATCAAAACCAGATTATGACTCCCGGAGACTTTCTAGCCATTGATTAATTCATGCTTATAAGTAGGTCAACCTTAAAAAACAAACAAACCTAACCCCCCAGCCCCCTTCCCTATAAGGGAAGGGGGAGAGTCAAAGCCTCTCCCCTTGTAGGGGAGAGGAATGGAAGGGAGGTCTTACGTTTAATTAGGTTGACCTACTTACCCTTTTGTGCAGTGTTACCGTGCGGTTCTACAATAGTTCAGATGAGCGCAAAAACTTCCCATTTCTATCTCACTCGTGCATAAGTTGATTTTGCTTGCACCTAATTAGTAAATAAGTCTGACTTACATAATCAGGTTTTTGTCCATGCGATCGCCCGATAAATGACACCAAATTCTACAGTAGTTGATACCCGAAGTGAAAAAAATTCTGATTTTATCAGCTAACCCAAAGAACACCTCTAAGTTACGTCTGGATGAAGAAGTCAGAGAAATTCAGGCGGGGTTGGAACGTGCAAAAAAGCGGGAGCAATTTGAAATCATTACCAAATGGGCAATACGAGTAGACGATTTGCGACGCGCGTTGTTAGATTACGAACCGCAAATTGTGCATTTTTCTGGACATGGAACAGGGAGTGATGGCTTGGCGCTGGAGAATAACTCTGGAGAATTGCAACTTGTCAGTAGTCAATCCTTAGCACGGTTATTTAAATTATTTAAAGAGAAAGTAGAGTGTGTCTTGCTGAACGCCTGCTATAGTGAAGAACAAGCTTTGGCGATTTACCAAGATATAAATTGTGTAATTGGGATGAGTCAAGCAGTGGGCGATCGCGCAGCAATTGAGTTTGCAGTTGGATTTTATGATGCGATCGGTGCAGGCAGAAACTACGAAGATGCTTTTGAATTTGGTTGCACTTCGATTGATTTAGAGGGAATTCCCGAGTCAGGAACACCTGTATTAAAATCTAGAAACAGCAATCAAGACACGATTGCTTCCACGACTTCAAGACAGCGCATCTTTATCAGTTACAAGCGCAATGTTGAACCGGATGAACCTGTCGCAACTCAAGTTTACCAGGAATTGTCACAACAGCACAATGTCTTTATTGACCAAAGAATACTGGTAGGCAAACGCTGGGCAGAATGCATTGAAACAGAACTGAAGAGTACTGATTTTCTCATCGTTTTCCTTTCTGAACAATCTGTGAATAGCGAAATGGTGCAGTGGGAAATCTCCCTTGCGGTAGATTTAGCACTTCGGCAAGGTGGAAAACCTGTTATTCTCCCAGTGCGTTTAGCATATCAAGAAGCCTTTCCCCATCCCCTCAGCATCTACTTGAACCACATCAATTGGGCATTTTGGGAGAATCCGCAGGATACGTCGCGTCTTATAGAAGAGTTAAGGCAAGCAATTAATGGTGGTTCCTTAAGTATAAACCAACAAGCTAAGACTAATTTACTCAAGATAAGTGAACCTGAGCAGTTACTCCCACCAACTCCATTTGCACAGCCAGTGGAGTTAGAAATGCCATCCGGGACGATGAAACCTGAATCGGCATTTTATGTGGAACGCAATGCAGACGCGATCGCCCTTGGCGGGCACTCCGTGCCATCGCACTAAGAACCATCGTACAGCTTGGTGTAACGATTCCCATCAAAGGACCCAGGCAAGTTGGGAAAAGTTCATTATTGATGCGGATAATTCAAGCTGCGAGAAATGCGGGTAAGCGAGTTGCTTATCTTGATTTTCAACAGTTGAACACAGCAGTACTCAACGATGAGGAACTGTTTTTCCGTCACTTCTGTTGTTGGATAAGCGATGTGCTGGAACTTGAAGACAAAGTGGAGGAGTATTTTCGTCTCAACTTAACAACGATTCAGCGTTGCGATCGCTACTTACAACGCCATATTTTAAAAGGGTTAGGTAGTCCATTGGTATTGGCAATGGATGAAGTGGATAGAGTTTTTGACACCAATTTCCGCAATGATTTCTTTGGGATGTTGCGTAGCTGGCATAATAGCCGTGCGATTTATCCTAGTTTAGACAAATTAGATTTAGTGCTGGTCACTTCTACAGAACCTTATCAGTTAATTGATGACCTGAACCAATCTCCGTTTAATGTTGGGCAAATCATTGAACTAGAAGATTTTACACCCGAACAGGTTGCGGAACTCAATCGTCGTCATAACTTCCCCTTCGACACCAACTCGCTTCAACAATTGCTTCGCTTGCTTGGTGGACATCCTTATTTGGTGCGGAAAGCGCTGTACTTAGTCGCCAGCCGACAAATCACTCCAACAGAGTTATTTACCAATGCTACTGCTGCTTCTGGACCTTTTGGAGACCATCTGCGGCGGCTGTTGTCACTGTTATATGATAAGCAAGAATTGATACAAGGATTGCTGCTTGTCATCAGCCAAAATATCTGTCCGGATATGCAAATATTCTGGCGGTTGCGGGGTGCTGGTTTGGTACGTTCATCTGGACAGTCTGCCTTGCCACGTTGTCAATTGTACGCCGAATATTTCCGGGAGAATCTGCATGGCTGATGCAAGCATTTACACTGTTGGTGGAACAGTGCAGACAAACCGGAGTGGGGTTTACATTCAAAGACGTGCAGATGAGGAACTGTTAGCACTGTGTCGAGAAGGAAAATTTGCTTATGTTCTCACACCGCGCCAGATGGGTAAATCTAGTTTAATGGTGCGGACTGCACGTCAACTGAGAACTGAAAAGATTCAGTCAGTGATGATTGACTTGACGGGGATAGGGACACAAGTCACAAATCCGGAACAGTGGTATCTAGGTTTACTCATTCAGATAGAACAACAATTGATGCTGGATACCGATGTACACCAATGGTGGCTTGCACACGCGCATCTCGGTTTTACACAACGGTTGACAGAATTTTTTCAGCGGGTGTTGTTAGTTGAAATCACTACTCCAGTGGTAATTTTTATTGATGAAATAGATACCACTCTTAGTCTAGATTTTACAGACGATTTTTATGCAGCGATTCGCTATCTCTACGTCTCTCGTGCTTTTTTCTCAGAATTTTCGCGGCTTTCTTTTGTCTTATTTGGTGTCGCAACTCCCGGTGATTTGATACGTGCTCCAAAGCGGACACCGTTTAATATTGGTCAGCGAGTTGACCTGACAGATTTTACCTTCGTGGAAGCAAAACCGCTGGCAGAGGGATTGGGTTTGTCAACTCCTAAAGCACAGCAGGTGTTGCAGTGGGTACTCTCTTGGACAAAAGGACATCCATACTTATCGCAGCGTCTTTTTTATATTATTAGCCAGCAATCCCAGAAAAATTGGTCAAAAGCTGATATTGACCGCATAGTGAGTAGCACCTTTTTCGGTGCAATGAGTGAGCAGGATAATAACTTGCAGTTTGTGCGTGATATGCTGACCAAACGCGCACCAGACAAAGCTGCTGTTTTAACTATTTATCGCGAAATTCGGCGAGGAAAACGCGCTGTTGCTGATGAAGAACAGTCAATCATCAAATCTCACCTGAAATTATCGGGTGTAGTCAAAAGGAAGAATGGGGTGTTGAAAGTGCGAAATCCCATTTATCAACGAGTGTTTGATTTAAAGTGGGTCAATCAACATTTACCGTTGAATTTACGGGATTTTTGGGAGCGTTATAAGCCTGCACTTCCTTATATTATAGGATTATTGATATTTTCAGTTTCAATGGCAGGAATGGCGCTGTATGCTAACACACAACGTTTAGATGCCGAAGCACAACGTTTATATGCTCAAAAAGCCCTCAAAAACGCGGAAATTGTCACGCAAAGTCTCACTTCCGAAAAGCTGTTTGTCTCACATTTAAATTTTGAGGCTTTGCTAGAAGGTTTGAAGTTAGGCAAACGAGTCAAACTTCCAGACAAAGACATAGAACCAGGTAACCGCATGAAAGCAGTTGCTACTCTCCAGCAGGTTGTTTATGGAATAAGGGAACGGAACCGACTGGAAGGGCATAGCAGTTCTGTTAGGAGCGTGGCATTCAGTCCGGATGGTAAGACGATAGCTTCTGGCAGTGATGACAACACAGTACGGTTGTGGAATCTCAACGGAGAGCTACTCAAAACCCTCACTGGGCATGGCAGTTATGTCAGGAGTGTGGCATTTAGTCCGGATAGTAAGACGATAGCTTCTGGCAGTAATGACAACACGGTACGGTTGTGGAATCTCAACGGAGAGCTACTCAAAACCCTCACTGGGCATAGCAGTTATGTCTGGAGCGTCGCATTCAGTCCGGATGGTAAGACGATAGCTTCTGGCAGTAATGACAACACGGTACGGTTGTGGAATCTCAACGGAGAGCTACTCAAAACCCTCACTGGGCATAGCAGTTTTGTCTTGAGCGTGGCATTCAGTCCGGATGGCAAAACGATAGCTTCTGGCAGTGGTGACAACACAGTACGGTTGTGGAATCTCAAGGGAGAGCTACTCCAAACCCTCAGTGGGCATAGCAATTATGTCTGGAGCGTCGCATTCAGTCCGGATGGTAAGACGATAGCTTCTGGCAGTGTTGACAACACGGTACGGTTGTGGAATCTCAAGGGGGAGCTACTCAAAACCCTTTTGGGGCATAGCAGTGATGTCTGGAGCGTGGCATTCAGTCCGGATGGTAAGACGATAGCTTCTGGCAGTGTTGACAACACAGTAC